>NZ_PQWO01000013.1 GCF_003231495.1 Acaryochloris thomasi RCC1774 | reverse complement strand
TTCTCAGAGGCACAGTTGGGACACGCTGGTAGAGCAGAAGACACGGAAAACGATGGATGACGACGAGTCAACACTCGCATAAGCATAGGAGAACATACATCCCCTTATCGATAGAATATCCTTACCCATTTAGGACTACCCAGACGGTAAATCATTTCCTCTCAAAGTCAAAACCTGAGCCAATCGGCGAATGCCCACCTTAATATCCTCTGCGGACAGTTCTGCATAACCAAAAATAAATTCTCCAGTGTGGTGTGGGTTGAGGTAGTGGCTCTGAGCTGACATTAGGCCTACGCCCACTTGCGCTCCCCGCTCGACCACAGCTTGGTCAGAAAGCGAGGTCTGAAGTTTGATCATCACATGAATACCGGCTTGCTCCCCCATGATCAAAACCCGCTTGCCGAAGTGGTGGTTAAGTGCAGAAACAATCGTCTGTCGTCGCTGATCGTAGAGCGATCGCATCCGCCGAATATGCTGCTCTAGATGGCCACCTTGTATAAAATCTGTGAGAACTTGTTGTTCTAAGAGAGGGAGCTGGCGATCGCAAAGCCACTTGGCCTTTCCAAACAAGGCCACCAAACGCTGGGGCAACACTAAGTAACCGATCCGAAGCGACGGAAACAGCACCTTAGAAAAGGTACCGATGTATAAAACGGACCCGCTATGATCGAGGCCCTGAAGGGCCGGAATCGGACGCTCGCCGTAGCGATATTCACTGTCGTAATCATCTTCAATGATCAGCGCTCCCCGCTGCTGCACCCAGGCCAACAGCTCCAATCGACGCGGCAGCGATAGAATTGCCCCAGTCGGAAACTGATGGGAGGGCGTCACATGCACCAGCTTGATTGCAAGCCCCTGGGGCAGGTCACAAACCCGCAGTCCAGCTTCATCAACAGTAACAGGGATAATCGTTGCGCCCTGAGTCAAGAATAACTGGCGGGCACTTGGGTAGCCTGGATCTTCCATTGCGATCGCATCCCCCGGATCGATCAACAACCGTAGAATCAAATCCAGCGCCTGCTGGGAGCCATTTGTGATCACGATTTGCTCTGGTATGCACTGCACCGCTCGCGCTCGGGCGAGGTACTGGGCAATCTGCTCACGCAGCGGATAGTAGCCCAGTGGATCAATCGTATAATCCAACCAATCTGCTGCTGTACAGCGCTGAGACAGTAACTTCCGCCACAGCTTTCGTGGAAACTGATCAAGCGCAGGCCTACCATAGCGAAAGCTGAAGGGAACTTCTGGCTCGGGTGGGCGCGACAGATCTGTCTCCTCCAGCACTGCGCCATATTGCGAGAGCTGGAGCGGCAGAGCTGGATGTGAGTCTGCTGCAACGGCAGCCTCCGACTGCAGCAAATCGTCAGGAATCTGGGCACAGACGTAGGTCCCAGAACCCACCACAGCTTCCAGGTATCCTTCGCTTAGAAGCTGTTCATAACAGAGGGTGACAGTGGTCCGCGAGATGCCAAGGGATTGGGCTAGAGATCGCGTTGAGGGAATTTTCTGCTTCGGCAATAGCCGGCCGCCCAAGATTGCCCGCCGCAGTTCTCGGTAAAGCTGCTGCTGCAGTGGCTGATCGCCGTCAAGGTGAATAGCTAAATCACTGTACACAACGCTAAATCTCAAAGTGGACTTATATACAATAATAAAATTGGCTCTTGAATCAGTCCAGTTATGCCCTTAGATTGGCAGCAGTTACCCCAAAGTAGAGATCACAACAATGCAGCCAACCTCTCGAACCCAGGTCCGCCGTACTCCCCAGCGGGGTGAATACGATCTTGATGTGATCTATCAGATTTTAGATGAAGCTTTGGTTTGCCATGTCGGATTTGTCTCTGACGGTCAGCCTATTGTGATTCCGACGGCCTACGGTCGAGTGGGCGACCGGCTTTACATACACGGTTCACCAGCGAGTCGAATGTTGCGATCGCTCCAAACCAACCTAGAGATCTGTGTCACTATTACCCTCTTAGACGGCCTCGTTCTCGCACGCTCTGCCTATCACCATTCCATGAACTATCGCTCAGTCGTCATCTTTGGTGCCGCGACCACCGTCACTGATCCTGAAGAAAAGTGGCAGGCCCTCAAAGCCTTCACGGATCATGTCGTCCCCCAACGCTGGTCTGACGTGAGACCCCCCACATCCCAAGAGCTGAAAGGAACGCTCGTCCTTACATTGCCACTAACAGAAGCCTCCGCTAAAATTCGCACTGGCCCACCCCTTGATGATGAAGCCGATTATCAACTTCCGGTATGGGCAGGGGTATTGCCTTTACAGCTCACCACCACTGCACCAAAGCCCGATCCGCGCTTACCGTCCGAAATTACCATCCCCAACGCCATCGAGAATTACACGCGTACTACATCCTGCATTTCTCTCAAACACCTTTAAAAAATAGCTTAAAAAGATTTGCCTGAATAGGTTTCAATGACACAGAAAATACAATAGTGTGTATGATTAGCCTATTAATTTAGAATCAGTCTGTACAGTGCTCTCGACAAAGACTCCCATCGTTGTGATGCATCCAGGATTAGTGCTAGAGGCTTTGAAAGAGCTAGAAAATCATAATATTCAATCAGGAAAATTGGATGTTATTCAGTAGATCAATTATAGAAATATTGACATATGTTGATATCTTAAAATACACAAAAATCAGTGACAATTCTAGATACTTCACCATCCACACTGTATCCGAAATAGCTAGTATAGCTACCATCTCCCCAGCCCGAAGTAAATGCTATTACATTCCCTTGGTGGTCTTCATCTACACAAAGATTTGCCCAACTTGCTGGAGATCTTTTCCAATTCTCTTCTAGTAGTTCTATGAGTTTATACCAAGGAGTCTCTTCCTCTGGTTGAATTAGTTCTTTGTCCAGTAAAATCTGCTCAACCTCAGTATCCATAAAACTTCCAGTAGCTGAGTCAACAGCATAACCCTCATCTTTATGACTGATGGGGACACCGTCAACTAAGCGACTACATTTTGCAATTTCCCATTTAACTGGATAAGTTTCCTGAATAGTTAACATTGCATAAGCAACGCGCTCCTCCTTATATGAACGACTGCAGAAATTAGCAAGACTTAATGTAACTGGGTAATGCCCTGGCTCTACTGATAATTCAAAGGGGGCTTCAGCAAATCGTACTAGGGGATCTGCTGCCATTATTTCTCCTGAGACGACGACCAGATCGCCAACAAAAAAAGGAGAAAAAACAACTTCTTCAGTATCAAGAGCAAGCTTATGCCCTTCTTGAAAGGCAAGCATAAGATCTGGAATCAGCATGATGAATACTACTTCTTGAGACGACTAAATTTTAGGGATAGCAAAGTATCTTCTTCTGCTTTTCGTTGGTGATTAGGCAACATCAGTGAGAGAACATCCCAACACCACTCTATCGTGAAAAGCAATTGAATTAAGGTAAGCCTGGATAGATAAATCCGATTGAAAAGGTGAATCAAAAACAGCGAGAATGCAGTGAAGACATAACATCTAGCAACTTGATCTCATGCCTTTAATCCCAACTGAGTGTTCTTCGCAGCTACACCTTTTTGGCAAGCTAGACAACCGCGAGATCATGGCTGATTTCAATGGAGGTAGCCTTACCAGTGGTGGAGGGCTTCTTCTGATTAAGCAAGTCGATGAACACTTTCAACTGACCCAGTGCTTTGCAAACTGCTTCAGCGATCTGCGTAACCCCAAACGGATTCAGCACTCTTTATCGGATCTCATAGCCCAACGCATCTATGGTATTGCCCAAGGCTGCGAAGATCTGCTAGATCACGATTTTTTGCGCCATGAACCACTGTTCAATATTGCTGTTGGGCGGCTTGACAGTGCCTCTTAAGTCTATCTACCCACTTACTCTTCAGCACCGACAGCATATTCACGAGCGACCCAAATGAGACTCGACCTAGAACAAACTACCTCGACTTATTTATAACGAACATATGTTATAAATAAGTCGAGGTAGTAAAATGCTCTGGTTGTTTACATCGTTGTCCATGCCCAAGGTTGTTGATCACGAGCGTTATCGCAAAGAATTGCTCAACGGATGTGCTGAACTCTTCGCTCAAAAGGGCTACGGTTCGATCACCATGCGGCAGATTGCTGAGGGGTTGAGCGTTTCGACCGGAACGCTGTATCACTACTTCGAAAGCAAGGAGACTATTTTTGTACAGCTCGTTCAGGAGCTGTGTGAACAGGATATCTCTAGCTTCTTGGCCCAAGCGCCTGAAGCAAAAACGCTAGAGGCTCGTCTTCAGGCGATTATGGATTTTGTTTTTATGCATCTGCAGCATTACCAGCAGCAACTATTGCTGTGGGTTGATTTCTTTCAGCAAACCCAGAAAGAAGGCCACGAACAAGTCAATTTTCTGCGTCAGGTCTGGAACCGGAGCCGCGATGCCTTGACGGAATACCTGCAGCTTTCTGATGCTGCGATGGCCGACTTTCTAATGGTATTCATCGATGGCCTGATTGTTCAGTACATCTACAACCGAGAGACCCAAGATGCCAACTGGCTCCAGCACCAAAGTCAACTTATGATCCAAATGATTGTTAGCTATGAACAGTCTTCCGCTCAAGCTTAAGCCGAAGCCCTGGCTACTCGGTACCGTATTTGCAGGCCTTGCCGTCACCGGAGGTATTGTCTCCATCGGTCTCTCTCAAGGGGGATGGATTGCCACTCAGTCTTCAGAATCTATCACAGCTCAGACTTCAGAATTGCCGAGCGTGGCAGCGCTGGGGCGACTGGAGCCAACCGGAGAAATTGTTGAAATTGCAGCTCCGCTGGCGTTGGATGGCGATCGCCTCGCCGATCTGCTCGTGCAGGTCGGGGACACGGTTGAGCCGGGTGATCCGATTGCCGTTTTAGATTCCCATGACCGCCTTGAGGACGAAGTAACCCAAGCCCAAGCGCAGCTTCGCGTCGCTCAGGCAGGACTGGCTCAAGTGCAGGCCGGAGCCAAAACAGGTGCGATTGAGGCCCAAAGAGCCACTGTGATTCAGCAGTCGGCTGAGCTGGCAGGGCAGTCACGGGTTCAGCGGGAAGCGATCTCGCGGGTTGAGGCGCAGTATGAAGGCGATCGCAACGCCCAAACCGCTGAAGTACAGAGGCTTCAAGCCGAGCTCCGCACCGCTGAAACAGAGCTGGTGCGTTACAAATCTCTTTATGAGGCTGGCGCGGTTTCAGCTTCGCTCTTTGATAGCAAGCAGCTCAGTGTGGATACCACCCGCCAAGCTCTAAAACAGGCTCAAGCAGTCCTATCGCGCACCATCACCACGGCCCAGCGCCAACTCAAAGAAGCCCGTGCCGAACTGGCTCGCCTAGGGAGCACGGGTCAAGCCCAGCTTGCGACAGCTCGCTCTCGGTTGGATGAAGTGGCTGAAGTGCGGCCTGTTGATGTTCAGGTGGCTCAAGCCGAAGTGGCAACAGCTCAGGCATCTCTACTCAAAGCGCAGAAGAATCTTTCTAGGGCGACGATCAAGGCTCCCAGGGCAGGGCAGATTCTCAAGATTTACACGCAGCCCGGTGAGCAGTTGAGTACGGAGGGCATTGTTGCCCTAGGCCAAACCGGCCAGATGCTGGCTGTCGCAGAGGTTTACCAAAGCGATATCAGCCGGGTTGAAATGGGGCAGCCAGTCACTGTACGCGGCCAAGGTTTCGACGATGAACTGCAGGGTAAGGTCATTGAGATCGGCCGTCAGATTAGCCGCCAGCAGGTCTTTAGCGGCGATCCGGGCGAGAACTTAGATCGTCGGGTGGTGGAGGTCAAAATTGCCCTTAATTCTAAAGATAGCCAGCGGGTTGCCAACCTCAGCAACCTGCAAGTGCAGGCCATTATTCAAGTCTCAAAGGGGCGTTGAAATGACTTTTGGGATAACGAACGTTCGATTTGAAAAGAAGGCCGTCGTCATCAATAGATCGGTCAACGGGAGGGACTGATGCAGCGACCTAAGTTTCTCAAGAAAACGCCCTTGGCCTGGTTCCAGGTGACGCGGGAGCGGACGCGATTGATGGTTGCGATCGCAGGTATTGCCTTTGCCGATATGTTGATTTTTATTCAGATGGGCTTTGAGGGGGCACTGTACGATGCCGCCATTAAGCCCCACCGCAATCTGCAGGCAGATCTGGTGCTGACCAACCCACAGATGCAGACGTTGTTCTCTGTCAAAGCCTTCCCTCGGGAGCGCCTGTACCAGACGCTAGCCCACCCCGATGTGAAGTCCGTCAACGGCATCTATGTGTCTACGGGCCAATGGAAAAATCCTGACACAAAGCTAGAGCGCGCGATTTTAGTCTGGGGAATTGATCCGGTCGAACCCTCATTTAACTTCCCTGAGGTCAATCAAAATCTTGATAAGATTCAACCGCTCAATCGCGTCCTGTTTGACCAGGCAGGACGGCCTGAATACGGATTCGCTGCTGAGCAATTTGAGCAAACGGGCATCTTCAAAACGGAACTCAACGGCAAGCTAATTGAGGTGGATGGTGTATTCACCAACGGAGCCTCCTTTGCCGCAGACGGCAACGTGATTACAAGCGATTCAACCTTTCTGCAGCTTTTTCCTAATCGCAGTCCCAATCAGATTGAAGTGGGCTTAATTCATCTCAAGTCGGGGGCTGACATTGACCGAGTGCGTGCTCAGTTAGCTGCCGCTTTACCCGATGATGTGCTGATTGGAACCACCGAAGACTTTGCCCAAATCGAACGAGACTACTGGTCCGACGGGACCGGCATTGGTTTTATTTTTGGTCTTGGTGTTGGGGTGGGTTTTATCGTCGGCATTGTCATTGTTTATCAAATTCTCTATTCCGATGTTTCAGAGCACCTGCCAGAATACGCCACGCTCAAGGCGATGGGCTACACCGATAACTATCTGCTGGGTGTGCTGATCCAAGAGGCGCTGCTGCTGGCCTTTCTTGGCTATTTGCCCAGCGTTTTTTTGGCTTTGGGGCTCTATCAGTTGGCCTTTGCCGCGACGATGTTGCCGATTTCGATGACGGTGCAGCGAGCCGTAACGGTGTTGATTATGACGATTTTGATGTGTTCGGCTTCAGGTGCGATCGCAATGCGAAAACTTCGCTCAGCCGACCCTGCTGACATCTTTTGATGTCTTAGTTTTATCCCTTGTACACCATTGGTATCAAGCTATTATGAACCTCATCTCTTTAGCAGACAATCTCTGGACTGCAACTCAGCCGCTGCGATTTCTAGGTCTAGAGGTTGGCACACGCATGGTCGTGGTCCGACTCAACCAGGACGATCTGATTCTGATTTCTCCTATTCGTCTGGAGGAGAGTGATGTTGCAGCAATAGGTGCACTTGGAACCGTTCGGCATTTAATTGCCCCTAATCTGTTCCATCACCTTTTTTTGAAGCAAGCCCAGTCTCTCTTCCCCACCGCAAAGGTCTGGGGTGTCGAAGGCTTAGTGGATAAGTGCCCAGATCTGGAGCTGGATGCCCTTCTCAACCAGATTGGGAATTTTGACGAAGAACTCGATTACTTTCCCTTTGAAGGCTTTGGGACAATCTTGCCAGGGGGAGCTTCCTTGGCCAATGAAACCGTCTTTTTGCATCGGTCGAGTCGGAGTCTCATTCTTACGGATACAGCCTTCAACTTTGACGAGGAAAGTAGCTGGGAAATGCAGCTGGCTGCGCAAGCGTTGGGATTCTACAAAGCGCTCAGACCATCCTATTTAGAGAAGTGGGGTAGTCCAGACAAAGAAAAGGTCGAGGTTTCTGTTCGACACGTCTTGGAATGGGATTTTGATAGCGTCATTCCGGCCCATGGCAATGTTGTAGAGACCGGCGGCAAGGCTCAATTCAAAGCGGGCTACGAGTGGTTTTTAGGACATTCGCTTGATGAGGATGTTTGAGGATTCCAAGAAAGCACTGCATTCGCCCCCCGTCTCCCTCCAGAATTGGGGGAGAGACCGTCCACCCTTCCGTTAAACCATATGGCTGCTCCTTATATTGACTCCAGTCCCAAAGTCCCTCACTGGTGGGAAATTCAGGGAGCCAATTCAGATATCTTGCTCACTTCAAAGCAACCTCTTCGCTTGTGTCGCTGTTCTAAGTTTCTGTGAAAGGAACACTATGTCTGCCATCATTACTGCTCATCAACTCAGCCACCATTTTGGTGAAGGTCAGCTCCAGAAGCAGGTCTTATTTGATATTGATCTAGAGATCAGGGCTGGCGAAATCGTCATCCTCACCGGTCCCTCGGGTTCGGGCAAAACAACACTACTAACGCTGTTGGGTGGCCTGAGAGCCGCTCAAAGCGGTAGCCTCACAATTCTCGGTCAAGAGATTTTGGGGGCTTCAAAGCAGCAGCTTGGTAAGCTTCGCTGCAACATTGGCTATATCTTTCAAGCTCACAATCTGTTGAGCTTTCTGACGGCCAAGCAAAACGTTCGGATGTCTTTGGAGCTGCATGATTCTTTTTTAGAACAGGATTTAGATGCGATCGCATCCAATATGCTCACCGCCGTTGGTTTAGCAGATCGCATCAACTATTATCCCGACGCTCTCTCCGGTGGACAGCGACAGCGGGTTGCGATTGCCCGTGCCCTCGTCAGTCACCCTAAAATTATCCTGGCCGACGAACCCACCGCCGCCCTAGATAAAAAGTCAGGTCGCGATGTCGTAGAGATCATGCAGCGTCTTGCTCAGGAGCAGGGATGCACTATTTTGCTAGTCACCCACGACAACCGCATTTTGGACATTGCCGACCGAATTGTATACATGGAAGATGGATATTTAGTCCCTACACCTGCTTTGGATGTCAGTGCGGCCTAGACACCAGTCCATAACAAAAGGTCACTCAGTTGCATGACGTTTGTCATCGCGATCTTAAGCTAGCTTCGATAAGATCAAGGTCTACAGGAGGGACGCTGCCATGACCCGCAGAGCAACGGAGACTATCTTCACGACATCCCCCTCAATCCCTAAAATTCTGCGGTACCTAGAGTGGCTTTTTTTAAGCATCATCGCCCTCAGGATTCTATTCCCAATTCTATACCCGTCCTTTGCCTACGAAGGCGATATCGGGGACTTACTTGTCTTTGTCGTGTTCGGGCTGTTGGCAATTCTGAGCTTTTGGTTCCCCATTCATCGTCCCCTTTGGCAGCGGCGCATTTATATCTGGGTCGAAATTGGCTGCCTTTTATCGACTCGCCTATGGTCGCACTGGGGCTTAGATCTGTTGCTGTATCTCATCATTGTGAAAAGTTGCTTTCTGCTCAGTCAGCGGGAAGTCATCTTCACGACGATTGCTTCTGGTACTGCGTGGCATATGGTTTTAGTTCAATACTTTGTGACGAGATTTTCGCAACCTATTGAGGTCATGCAAGCTGAGATAGAAGAGTTTTATGCAATTCCTCACCCCCTCGCTATTTTTAATCTTGTCCTCAACAATGTCAGCATTTTCATTACGGCCAGCTCCTTGCTCATATTGCTGGGTTTTACGATCATCTCTGAACGGAAAAGCCGTTATCGAGAAGCAGACTTAGCTCGGGAAGTCGAGATTCTAGCGGCGGATTTAGAGCGCACCCGGATTGCCCGCGATATTCATGATTCCCTCGGACACACTCTTACGTCTCTCGACGTGCAGCTAGAACTAGCGCAACGGCTCTATGAACGAAAGTCTGACCAGGTTCAGCAGGCTCTGAATACCTCGAAAATGTTGGCGGGGCAATCGGTACGGGAGGTCCGTCGTGCCGTGACGACCATGCGAGAGGAAGCGTTTGATCTCAATCTGGCCCTGACTCGCCTGATAGAATCTTTAACCTCTGAGCCATCATCTTTAACAGTCGAGACTAAAATTGATCTACCCAAACTGCCGCTGCAAACCAGTCACCAGCTTTACTGCATCGTCAAAGAAGGATTAGAGAATATCCGCAGACACAGTCAGGCTCAGTTCATTACCCTGCAGGGACAGACTTCATCTACAGGTGTCACTCTCATGTTGGAAGACAATGGCATTGGCTTTGATTTGACTCAGTCAACCGCTGGATTTGGCTTACGAGGCATGCGGGAGCGAGCGCAGTTGATTGGCGGCTCGATACAGGTCAATAGTACGCCTGGAAAGGGAACCTGCCTGCAGGTCACGGTGCCGCAATGATTCGACTCTTGCTGACTGATGATCAGCCGATTTTTCGTCAGGGTCTCGCGTCGCTTCTCTCCCTTGAAGAAGATTTAGAGGTCGTGGGTGAAGCCAATCACGGGCAAGATGCGATCGCACTTACCCATCGTCTTCAGCCTGATGTCGTGCTAATGGATGTGCGGATGCCCATCTGTGATGGCGTCCAGGCCACTCAAGAAATTCATGCCCGCTATCCCTGGATCCGGATTCTGGTTTTGACCACCTTTGATGACGATGAGTATGTGTTTCAGTCGCTGCAGGCGGGAGCATTAGGATATCTGCTCAAAAGTACGCCCGCCCCAGAGGTTGCAGCGGCCATCCGCCATCTGCATCAGGGATACAGTCAGCTTGGCCCTACCATTGCGCCCAAGGTTTTTTCTCACCTCGATCCGCACATGGGTCATGAACAAACAGACTATAACCAGTTTAGTGAGCGAGAACTGGAGATTCTTCGGCTTTTAGGTCAGGGACAAAGCAACCGCGAGATTGCCGCAGCCCTGAATCTGACGGAGGGGACGATCAAAAATCACATGACGAACATCTTTTGTGTGCTGGATGTACGAGATCGCACCCAAGCGGCCCTTTGGGCGCATCAGTATCTGCTGACTTGATGTACACATATACATCGATGATTTGCAATCGCTGTTTACTCCAGCTCAGGCCGTCAAGAGGAGTTCCATGATAGTTTCTCCATCCTCAACTCCCCCTGTAGGACGAAAACCGTTTCTCAAGTAGAAGCCCTCAGGACAACCAGGACCTGGCACATAGGAGGTCGTCAAAGAAGAGAAGCCCTGTGAACGAACATGATCAATGATAAGTTTTAGGGCCGCCGTACCAACCCCCTGCCTTTGACAATTAGCATCCACCATGGATCGCCAAAGCGTTACTTTTGGATTTGCCGGTGGATTAGAGCGCAGGGTTTCGTCATAGAGCATGACAAAGCCAACGGGTGACTCTCCGTTATAGATAGCTCGATACCAGGCTTCTTCGCTGAAGAGTGCCTGGGCTAAGGAGAATGCATTACTGGCGACGAAGTGTTTTTGGGCGTCATTCACAGTCAGGTCAGCCACGCTGCGGACCGTCTCAGCCGTGACCTCACGGAGCGATACATGCATAATTGAACCTTGTATATATCTATGCTGGAAGCTGAAACAGGAAAAGTGTCAATGCACTGGCAGATACCTGCACAGCAACATTCTGGATCTCTTGACCCAACTGCATAATCATCGGTAAACGCGTGTGGATGCTGCAATCGTCCGAACTCAATTAGAAAAGTTTCGAGGTTTTTACAGTCAGATTCGTTCCGTTCTGGGCCTATATGGGCTGTGTTGTCTATTTCATAGTCAGTGTGAGATTAGTATTTAAAATGGCGGTGCAATGGAGCGTAGACAAGACAAGATGAAAAATATCTTTTATGGGCTTAACTGTGTGATCGCAAGCATTTGCATCACACTGTCACCTTTCCTAGATTCGTCCATTCTTGCATCTGCAGCACCCTTGGTGACTCAGCAAAACAAGTTCACACAGCCTGACTTTGCTCAGCATTTCCGAGACTTGGGTGTGAAAGGCTCGATCTTAATCTATGACCTGGAGCGAGACCGCACCTATCAGCACAACCCTGAGCGGAATGTGACCCCCTTTTTACCCGCCTCCACCTTTAAAGTTCTAAACTCGCTGATCGCTCTAGAAACTGGGGTGATTGACAACGAACTCTCAATTTTGACTTGGGACGGAGTAGAACGGAGTATTCCAGCATGGAATCGAGATCTCAATATGCAGACAGCTATTCAGGTATCAGCAGTCTGGTTCTATCAGGTCTTAGCTCGTCGCATTGGCTACGAACGAATGCAGCAGTGGATTGCTAAAGTTGGCTACGGCAACCAAGCCATCGGAGAGGCAGACGATATTGATACCTTCTGGCTAACGGGCGATTTACGGATCACGCCCCACCAGCAAATTCAGTTTCTGCGACGCTTACATAAAAATGAATTGCCCTTCTCAGATGATGCGATCGCAACCGTAAAAAACATCATGATCGTGGAGCGAACCCCAGACTATACAATGCGTGCCAAAACCGGCTGGGCATCCGAATCCCAGATCGGTTGGTATGTTGGCTATGTGGAACAAGATGACAATACTTACTTCTTCGCTACCAATATCAACATTCGCGATGAGGCAGATCTGAGTACTAGAGCCGCAGTGACTCGACAGAGTTTGAAAAGTCTAAAAGTTCTGTAGATGCACCCGATTCCGATATTACTGGACAACTGGTTGCGGGTTTCCAGAACTGCCGATCTGAAATATTGAATAATCTGCCCCAATCAATCATCCTGCAGAACAAAACGAACGATTCAGCCCCCTTGGCTTGCCTAATGTCCCAACAGACTCAACTTCTTGGCATCACAATCTAGATCTCTCGCTGAGATTGCTGGGAACATAAAGCACAAGGGGATCAGCCTAGATGTAAACAGTGCCGGTTCCGTTTGAATAAGCGATTCACCCCCCGTTGATTTAGATGGAATTTCGTAAGGGTAAGGCTTTTAAAAAAATTGGTGTGATCTAAATGGTTGAAAAGCTTGAAAATAATTATTCCTAAAAGCTTTGCTGTGTATAGGTCTCTAGAAGCTTATTACACGTCTCTAGAATCTATGTAAGCTGTGAAGAAAAGCCTCCAATACTCTGGAGGTCGGTGCAACGACCCTCACAGTTACCATTGATGAAGGTTTATATGAAGATTCTGGCAATTGATTTAGGAAAATTAAAGAGCGTTTCCTGCCTCTTTGAGACCGACAGTAATCAAACTCAGTTCTAGGCCATACCTACTCTTCGCTTGGCTTTTTAGCAATTGCTCTATGAAACTCAACCCGACAAAGTTGTCTTCGAGACTGGTACGATTTGTGGTCAAATTCACGACTTGTGTCAGCAACTGGGATATTCGGTGTTGGTGGCCAATCCCAGTGCAGATGCTTGGCAATGGAAGAATGTAAAATGCAAAACCGATAAGGATGATGCTCTCAAATTAGCCAAGCTGACCGCACTTGAACAAATTAAACCTGTCTACATCTCATCACCAGAAACCCGGCAACATAAGCGCCTGATGAAATATCGGAAGGGATTCAATCAATAACAGCCGACTCTATTCGTAAGGCTGTACTTTTGTCAGATATAGCTAAAATCCTTACTGAGGGCGAGATTTGCTCTGACAAACCAGCTTCCAGAGAGGATGGTTGTGACCTTGCTGGCGAATCTTCATTACCCGCTGTCTAAGGCGAGTTCGTTCTTGCTTGGGCAGACCAAAAAGAATATTGCGGCTTTGCCACAGCAATACTGCCAGCGTTGTGCCCAAACAAAGGCCCAGTCCGGCTGTTGCCAAGCCATTGTAGCGAAAAGCAGCCCGGAAGGCGGCCCAGGTAAAGTATTCCAGCCACAGGTCGATGCTAGATCTGAGGCCCATGAAGCTCAAGAGGCCAACGGTTATCCACAGGCAAAATACAAACAACCATCGCCCATAGACCGTCAGTTGATGTAAACGCCCGATTTCTGCCTTCAATTGCGGATCTTGATATGCCATTGGGTCGGTAGGGTGTGTTTTGTCTTTTAAAAGTCTACCCATCACCGACTCTTAGTTCTCTTTTGGGCTGGGTATTGTTGCTTCAAAACTGGCGTTTTGAGGGGCGCGACGTTCACGCCACCAGCCAAGAAGCGTACTGGCGATAAAAATGCTGGAATAGGCTCCTGCTAAGAAACCGACCATCAGAGTTAGGGCAAAGTCTTTAAGAGTTTCGCCACCAAAGAAATAAATGGCCAGTAACGGGAGGGTTGTCGTGAGCGTGGTGTTGATTGAGCGTCCTAGCGTCTGGTTAACCGATAGGTCTACGGCTTCTCCAACATTTCCTTTACTGCCCTTGAGCTTAAAGTTTTCACGAATGCGGTCGTAGATAACCACAGTATCGTTGACTGAGAAGCCAATAATCGTCAGCAGACCAACGATGAATAGGCTGTTGACTTCTAAGCCAGTCACCAAACCCAGAATTGAGAAGGCCCCCATTGTAATTAAGATGTCGTGAAACAGAGCCACGATCGCAAACAGGGCATAGTCAAACTGGAAGCGAATGGTGAGATAGACAATAATGCCGCCAAAGGAGACAAATAGAGCCAATAAACCGGAGGTTAAAAGCTGCTTGCCCAGGGTGGGGCCAACGGTGTCGATCTGAGTCTTCTGATTGTCGAAGGTCCCTAGCTTTTCAACTAAGGCCGTTTGGAGGTCGGTTCGCTTCTCAACGTCTAAGGGCTGAGTTCGAATAGAAACGGCTTGCCTCTCGTTTCCTAGGACCTGAATATTACTGTTCCCGAGGCCCTTGTCTGAAAGCACAGACCGGACCTCTTCTGGGGTGATAGGGGACTGACAATCAGCCTGGGTGCAGTCCCGCTCAAACTGGAGACGGGTGCCGCCCAAAAAATCGAGTCCCAACCGCAGTGGAGCCTGGTACTGTTGCCACGAGAACACCATTGCGGCAATGCCCACGGCGATGGCGACAGCGGAGATAGACCACCACAGAGAACGGCGCTTGGTTAGGTTGAGTTTCATGAGACGACCTTTACCTTTTTCGTGTCAAATAGCTCGGCCTTACGCAGGTTGGGGAAGCTGATGGCTGAGAACATTAGGGTGCGGCTACAGGTAATGGCGGTGAACATGCTCATGCAAACGCCAATGGCGAGCGTAATGGCAAAACCGCGGACGAGGCCAGATCCTAACCAGATCAGCACGCTGCAGGCGATCAGCGTGGTGACATTGCTGTCTAGAATACTTGTGAAGGCGCGATTGAAGCCAGACTCAATAGAGCGATAGAGGGTCCGGCCTGATCTCAGCTCTTCGCGGGTGCGCTCAAAGATTAAAACATTGGCGTCTACGGCCATGCCAATACTCAAAATGAAGCCTGCTATTCCGGGTAGCGTTAAGGTGACGCCGACTAGGACAAAAATAGAAAAGGTTAGCAAGCCATAGACACAGAGGGCGACGTCAGCAATTACACCGGGCAATCGATAGTAGGCGACCATGAAAATCAGCACGAGCAAAAGACCACCGAGACCGGCATAGACGCTGCTGCGAATACTGTCTTTACCGAGGGTGGCTCCCACTGTGCGGTTCTCAACGATCTGTACGGGGACGGGTAAGGCACCACCCCGAAGCTGAACGGCGAGGTCGTTACCTGACTCTGCGGTAAAGCCACCGGTAATTTCAGCGCTACCGCCGGTAATGCCGCTCTCTGCAAATTTGACGTCTACGGTTGGAGAACTCAAAAGACGGCCATCGAGAAAAATGCCCAATGTACGTCCGGTGCCGGCTACGTTTTTGGTGAGTTCAGCAAATTTTTCTCCGCCTGTACCATCGAAGCGAATCACGACGGTCCACGAGTTCGATCCCTGCAGGGGCTGGGCAAAGGCATCGCGCAGATTGTCGCCGGTTAGGGTTGCCGGTTCGTAAAGCTTTGCGATCGCATCTTCACTTGCCTTTAGCTTCTCCTTAATATCTGTCAGGGCTTTCTCGGTCTCGGGCGTCTGCTCAGCAGCCTGTAGCTGTGCCTGCTCGATCAAATGCTCTTCCTGTAGCTGCCGCTCAATCAGAAGCTGGGCTTCAGACCCTTGCTTCTGCTGGCGAAAATCAAGCTGTGCCGTCCCGCCCAGAATTCGCTCTGCATCTTTGGGATCACTCACGCCGGGGAGCTGTACCAGAAGCTGACTGGTGCCGGAGGTTTGAACGAGCGACTCAGAAACGCCGAGTGCATTAATGCGACCTTCCACGACGCGCTGCACGGCCTCTAGTACCCGTGGCGTAATTTCGGGCACTTTCTCATTGGTTTGCACCTGCAGCGTCAGTTGAGAGCCACCCCTCAGGTCAAGTCCCAGCTTGATCGGCACCTGCGTGACCACGAACATCGCGCCGATCACAAGGGCCACAATAAAAGCTAGTAAAAATCGTTGTTTGCCAAGCACCTAAGCCACCTTGTCCGTCCAATGATGAATATATTTCCGGGGTCTAATGATAGCCTAACCATCGACTTCCTTCTAGAACCCAGGAGTCAGCCCAAACTTTCTGGGCGCTCGCTAAACCTGCAGCGCTACTATTTTTTGTACAGCTTCCACAATTTGCTGAGGCTGGACGATGGTGAGGTTTTCTAGCTTGCCGTTATAGGGAGTGGGAATGTCTTGAGAAGATAGACGGAGAACAGGCGCATCTAGTTCATCAAACAGTCGGTCATTGATTGAAGCCGTTAGTTCAGCACCAATGCCACCCGTTCTCATACATTCTTCAACAATAATCACGCGGTGGGTTTTGCGAATTGACTCGCCAATTGTGTCGAAGTCTAGAGGCTTGAGAGAAATCAGATCAATGACTTCAGGGTCATAGCCTTCTGCTGTCAGCGTTTTCACCGCCTGCAGGACATGGTGCCGCATCCGAGAGTAGGTCAAGATCGTCACGTCTTTGCCGGAGCGCACCACTTCTGCCTTATTGAGGGGCAGAACGTACTCTTCGCTGGGCAGCTCTTCTTTAAGGTTGTAAAGCAGCACATGCTCAAAGAATAAAACCGGATTGGGATCTCGAATCGCTGCTTTAAGCAGTCCCTTAGCGTTGTGGGGCGTCGAGCAGGCCACAATTTTTAGACCCGGAACAGCCTGAAAATAGGCTTCAAGGCGTTGGGAGTGTTCAGCTCCTAGCTGCCGTCCGACTCCGCCCGGTCCGCGAATTACCATCGGGATCTTGAAGTTACCGCCGGAGGTATAGCGCAGCATACCGGCGTTGTTAGCGATTTGGTTGAAGGCTAGGAGCAAGAAGCCCATGTTCATGCCTTCGATGATTGGCTTTAGCCCTGTCATGGCGGCACCCACAGCCATGCCGGTGAAGCTGTTTTCAGCGATGGGGGTATCTAGGACACGTAGGGCTCCATATTTGTCGTATAGCCCTTTTGTGACTTTATAGGAGCCGCCGTAATGGCCGACATCCTCGCCCATTACCATGACGGTCGGGTCTTTCCCCATCTCTTCATCAAGTGCTTCGCGCAGCGCATTAAATAACAGAACTTCAGCCATATTGATTGAGAAATCTACTACTGGTTACGGTAACAGAAGAGCGATCTCGTTCCGGGTTGCTGGACGAGTCTTCATTACTCCCTTAACATTATCCCTGGCATTGGTAAATTTGCCGATTCGTAAGTCTCAATCACATTTGTGGGCACACTCATGGTGAAGATGAGTCTAATATACGAGCTGCGAGAGCAGCAAAGTGTTCAAAGAGCTGCGAAAGCAGCAGATGTTCAAATTTTGGGAGCTTAATTTAGTGAGTGCAGGTTCACGCATCATCATTGCCGTCATTGCTTTAGTCTGCGCTGCTGGTTTCTTTCTGACGGCCCTCGAGCCAAACGGGTTGGCCGATTCCTATACTTTTTATGGATTTGCGGTTTTTTGTTTGGTGATTGCGATCTCGTCTCTTTCCCCCAAGAGCCACCCGATTACTCTACGCATGATCGGCACCATTATTTTCTGTGGCTACCTAACCCATGCTGGCGGCAGTCTCACCCACGGTCATCTGGGACGAGCTTTGGTTGGTCTGCTTGTCTGTGGCCTTCCCGCTGGTTACCTGGCTATCCAAGGGAAATATCTACGCTGGGGCGTATTGAAGCGTTAACTTTGCACGGCTTGGTGTAAATACTTTGCCCAGTCGGTTGCGATCGCAACATCCGTAAACGGCACCTGAATCGGCTCTGGCTGCGTCTTCGAAATCAGCTCAATCAAAACCTTGCTGCCCTCTTCAGGGGGCTGCTGCCAATCAACAATCTGATTATCAACACGAAGCTGCACAGCCTCAATTTCAGCAAAGCTACAGCTGATAAGATCCACCGGCCCCTTGCGCGTGGGCTTCCCCCAAGTCAAGGTTTCTCCTGCTTGACCCAGCACAGCATAGATATCGTACTTACTGCGTTCAAACTGCGCTGCCCACGTTTTGTAGGCTTCTACCTTTTGGTACTCTTGCCAGCCAAGCCAGCCCAAGCCGATAAAAACCAGCAGTAGAGCTGACCAAACTAATCCCTCTGTCATAGAAGACAACCTGAAAATATAGTCTTTGACATATTGATTAGGGCATTAGGAAAATTGAAAACGATGTCCGCTGGAGAAGTGCTGTCCTAACTCAGCTGGCGACGGCTATACGTCTGTCCTAGGGGAAAGTCTCCCCCTAGGCTAAGCTCTTCCAGGCTACAGCAGATTAATCAGCCCACGACTGCCCGTAGTCATCGCCCATAAATGGAACAACGCCTGTTGCGGGATAGTGATGTTCTGCTGGCGTAAAAGTCCGCACCATTGCTTCCGTTAGATAGCGAAACGCTTGATTGAGCATTTGCATGAGTTTCATGGCTTGCTTCCTCAGTGACAACATGCAGATGATGCATCACCCGCATCTGGATGCCTCAATCATAGCCAAAAACATCAGTTGTTTTGATGAAGCTTATTAGCTTTTCTTATCTAAATCGTTTACAAAAGCTATTGTTTGTGTTGAGAGGGGCGAGGATTAGACACATTCTTGACGGCATGTCAGCTTTCAAGGCATGATGAATATTCCTTGGGGCTATAGCTCAGTTGGTAGAGCACCTGCATGGCATGCAGGGGGTCAGCGGTTCGAATCCGCTTAGCTCCATTTTTAGATTTCAGCATAAAGACTCTCTATTGCATCCCTCTTGTCTGGTCTAATTGTTCTTGCTAGACAGCTTCGCCGTCAAAATAAGCATGGCTTAGATTTAGGGGCGGCTGCGTTTTGAACATGATTGCTTCAGGCTGCTTGCCCAGAACTTTCAGCTTTGCATTGACTGACTTAAGCCAACTTTAAACGAAAATACTGCTGGCCTTAATCTCTTCTTGTCCTGGTATTTACATATCCTTGGGAATCTAATCAAGGGGATTTCGGCTGCGGTCAAGTCTGAGTGTTAAGCAGCGTAAATCTTGAGCGTTTATTTAGCTGCAGCTCATTAGTTGAAGAACTAACAAATATTTTGAGGTTTTCTAATCAGCCTCCTGGTTGTTTGCCTGCAATCGCTGATTCTCTACTTTCCTGCTTCAGTCTCACTCTGCAGCGTGAGCCTGAAATAAGGTTCTGTGACGGCAGGAGTCTCTTTGCTGGAGTGTTTGGAGCTTCTGATAGCTTGCTCTGTCTCTGACTTGGACGTTGTTGTCTAGTTTTAACTTTTCCCGTTCGGTGCTGAAAAACGGCGTTGGAAAAGCGAATCTGATCGCGCATTCAGTTAATTCAATTTTTCTTTTTCTATAGGTAAAGGTTTTCCATGGCAATTGAACTCAATCAAATTGGTACATTTGCGACGGGTGTCTTCGATGAAAGCGCCGCTGAAATTGTGGCCTTTGACTCAGTTAGTCAAAGACTCTTTGTTGTCAATGGTGATAGTAACGGTATTGATGTTCTTGATCTCTCAGACCCAACCCGTCCGACCCTCATTGACGCGATTGACGTCAGCCTCAGCGGTGGACCTAACAGCGTTGCCGTTGCCAATGGAGTTGTTGCTGTCGCTCTAGAGGATGTCACAGCCACCGAAACTGGAACGGTTGCCTTCTTTGATGCAGCTGACCTAAGCCTCTTGAATGTCGTTGGAGTCGGCGTTTTGCCAGACGCCGTCACCTTTACGCCGAATGGTACCAGGCTAGTAGTGGCGAATGAGGGCGAACCCGTTGGTGATGACGATGATTTGCTGACTTTCGATCCCGAAGGGTCTATAAGTATCATCGATCTAACTGAGGGAGTAGAGGGTGCAACCGTAGCAACGGCTGATTTCTCTGCCTTTAATGGACGCGAGAACGATTTGCGAGGTGACGGTGTTCGCATCTTCCCCGGTCGCACCGTTGCTCAAGATTTAGAGCCTGAATTTATCTCTGTCGCTCCCGATGGCAGCACTGCCTTTGTGACGCTGCAAGAGAACAATGCCATTGCAGTGGTCAATCTTGAAACTGCCGAGTTGGTGGATATTCTACCCCTGGGCGTTACAGACTTTAGTCGAGGATTGCCGCAGCTCGAAACCTTTGATATTCCTGACCTAACAACAGACTCCTTTCAAATCGGAACGGATGCTGATGGCAATCCCATTTTTCTAGGTGGGCTGTCGGGACTCGCCTTCGATGGCGTCAATCCAGAGAACGGTAATCCGCGGTTCTTGGCTATTAATGATCGTGGCCCCGTTAGTGGCACGATTGATACGCCCGATCCTGATTCAAGCAATCGCCCTTTCTTGGTTCCCGATCTTCAGGTCACCGTCCTCACACTCGAGTTAGATGAAGCCTCTGGTCAGGTTTCTGTTGTCGATCGCCTGGGCCTGACCCGTGAGGTAGACGGGGCCCAAGTTCCCATCACAGGACTGCCAAACATTCCAGGATTTTTTGAAGTACCCGTTGATCCGGCTACAGGTGAGCCACTGCCCAACGACCCTTTTGGCCTAGACAGCGAAGGCATTGTCAGAGCCCCGAACGGTAACCTCTTTGTTGCTGACGAACAGGGACCCTCTATCAATGTCTTTTCCTCTGAAGGCGTATTGATTGATCGATTTGTGCCCACTGGCTTTGCCGCCCAAGACGAATCAGGTGCGACCGCCGGAACGTTTGGGACTGAAACACTCCCTGAAGTTTACTTGAACCGTCGCAACAACCGAGGGTTCGAAGGCATCGCTTTTGATGATGAACGCAACATCGTGTACGGCTTTATTCAAACGCCACTTTCTAACCCCGATACTGACACCAGTAACGGATCTAGCATCCTGCGGATTTTAGGCATTGATCCAACGACTGGAGAGCCAGTGGAGGAATTTGTCTACGTTCTGCAAACGCCATCATTGATCACCACAGATTCTGGGATCGACTTTGGTGATGCTGAAGTCGATCGCATTGGCGATGTGGTGTTCGCAGGAAATGGACAATTTTATGTCATTGAACGCGATAACGAAGACATCGATACAGCCCAGCAACGCATTTTTCAGATTGACCTCCAGGGAGCCACAAATATTCTGGGGACCGATTTATCCAACGCAACTGAAGGCACCACAATAGAGCAGCTCTCCCCTGATGAACTTGTCGCAGCAGGCATTCAACCTGTTAACAAGATTCAAGTCACGAATTTACCGTCCCTTGGTTTTAGTCCTAGTGCTCAAGCCGAAGGCTTGGCTCTCCTTGAGGATGGCCGCCTTGCCGTCATTAACGACAACGACTATGAAGGCCCTGGCACATCCACTCAACTGGGGCTAATCAGCTTCGATGAAGCCACCAATGGCTTAGATCCTAGCGATGAAGATGGGGGTATCAATATTGATAATTTTCCGGTTTTTGGATTGTTCCAGCCCGACACCATTGCTTCTTTTGATGCCAATGGTCAGACCTTCTTCATCACAGCTAACGAAGGTGATGGACGAGATAGTTTTGACGATCTCACCGATATTGAGCGTGTCGAAGATTTGACACTCGACCCAGAGGCGTTTCCTGATGCTGCCAATCTCCAGCTCGAAGAGAACTTGGGGCGTCTAGAGGTTTCCAGCGTAGATGGGGACATCGATGGTGATGGCGACTTCGATCAGCTATTTGCCTTTGGCTCCCGTTCTTTTTCTATCCGCGATGCCTTGGGCAATTTAGTGTTTGACAGCGGGGACCAGCTCGAACGGATTACGGCAGAGTTACTTCCAGAAGCCTTCAACTCCGATAATGATGAAAATGGGAGTTTTGATAGCCGTAGCAATGACAGTGGGCCAGAGCCAGAAGGCCTCGCGGTGGGCGTTGTGGGCGATCGCACCTACGCCTTTATCGGTCTAGAGCGGATTGGTGGCATTGTGGTGTTCGATGTCTCTGATCCGGCAAACTCTGAGTTTGTTCAGTACATCAACAATCGTGACTTCACCGTTGATGTGGAGCTACCCGACGGCACACTGAACCCTGCGGCAGGCGATCTTGGCCCTGAGGGATTGCTGTTTATTTCTGCTGAAGACAGTCCCAACGGTTCTCCTTTACTTGTCGTCGGTAACGAAGTCAGCGGGAGTACTACGATTTTCGAGATTGATGATTTAGGCGATGGTGACGGCCTAACCTCTATCTCCACGATTCAGGGAGAGGGCCATGTCTCGACGCTGGTGGATAGCGATGTGACGACGAGTGGTGTTGTGACCGCAGTGGCCTTCAATGGTTTCTACCTGCAAGACCCCACCGGCGACGGCAACGACAACACTTCAGATGGCATTTTTGTGTTCACTGGGTCTACCCCTGACATTGCCGTGGGTGATCAGCTAGAGGTTGCTGGCACCGTGGGCGAATTTATTCCAGGTGGGGCCGATACCGGTAACCTCTCCATTACTCAGATTGCATCTTCTGAGATTACGGTTCTTTCCAGTGGTAATGCTTTGCCAGAAGCTGTGGTGATTAGGCAGAGTGGCCGGTCACCGTCGAATACAACCGTCATTAGTGACGATGAGCTGCCGGTGAATCTACGGGATACAGCCGACGATGCGGCGAATACTTTTGATCCAGAAAATGATGCCATTGATTTCTTTGAAAGTATTGAAGGTCAGCGGGTCACGATTGAAGATGCGGTCACCGTCTCACCGACGCGGGTCTTTGGTGACTTCTCTGCAGAAGCCTTTACGCTTCCTAACCAGGGGGCAACGTCTGACGATCCGCCCAACAGTCGGGGCGGTATTCCCCTCAACTCTGGTCCTGACAATACTGGCGATCAGAATCCAGAGCGGGTTCAGATCCAGTTTGATCCCACAATTTCTGGAGAAGAGATACCACCGGCTTTAAACGTGGGTGATCAGCTTGGAGATGTAACGGGAGTGGTCGGTTACAGCTTCGGTAACTTCGAGGTTAATGTGACAGGACCCGTCAATGTCGTTACCCCCGGTGGCCTGGAGCAGGAAGTCACAACGCTAACGGGGAGCGAGGATCAGCTGACGATTGCCAGCTACAACGTCTTGAATTTGACCAGTACAGCGGCGGTGGAAGATGATGTCACCGATCCCGATGCGCGACAACGATCGCTGCTGGCCGAGCAGATTGTGGCTAATCTTGGTTCACCTGACATTATTGCGCTCCAGGAAATCCAAGATAACGATGGGGCAAGTGGAGGAGATAACATTGCGGTCAGTGACGCTTCTCAGACTCTGCAGGATTTAGTCGATGCGATCGCAACTTCAGGCGGCCCCACCTACGAGTTTTTTGACGTCTTTGCCGACTCCAGCGCCGACGAAAGTACGATTCCACAGGGTGGCGTTCCCGGCGGCAATATCCGCAATGCTTTCCTCTATAACCCCGAACGGGTCTCGCTCGACTCTACCGAAGCTTTGACACCTGCCAATCTAGAATCAGCCGGTGTCAGCAATCCTGACGCCCTCGCTGGTAGCCGCATTCCTCTTGCAGGAACCTTCTCCTTCAATGGTGAGGCCGTCACGGTCATTAATAATCATTTCTCCTCTCGGTTTGGATCGACCCCTATCTTTGGTGGCACTCAGCCCTTTGTGCAAGCTGCTGAAGCAGAGCGGGAAGCTCAATCCCTGGCGATTAACGAGTATGTTGATGCTGCGTTGGCCGCGCAGTCTGATGCCAATATCGTTGTGACGGGTGATCTGAATACCTTTCAGTTCACGAATGACCTTGCTGAGATTCTGCCGGGTACCGGAGATGAGCAGGTTTTGACGAACCTCGTCTCCCAAGCTGAGGCCGGTGGAGATGCCTCAACCTTCATTTTCGATGGCAACAGTCAGGTCCTGGACCACTCGTTTGTCAGCGATTCGCTACTCCCAGAGGCGAAATTTGACATTGTTCACGTTAATAACGACTTTACCCGTGACGATAATGCAATTGAATTTAACGATACGGTGGTCGCCAGTGACCACGAACCTCTTGTGAGTCGCTTGAATATCGGCACTGATGCACCAGCCAGTAACTTCACGCTGCAGATTCTCCATGCATCGGATTTAGAGGGGGGAGTCGATGCCATTGGGCGCGCCCCCAATTTTGCGGCTCTCATTGATAATTTTGAAGATCAGTTTGAGAACTCCATCACGCTTTCGGCAGGCGATAACTATCTCGCCGGTCCCTTCTTTAATGCCGCAGGCGATCAGGCTGCGTTCCGAGATAGCGGCATCTTTAACGACCTCTACAACGGCCTCTTCAACTTGCCGGCGGATGTGGATGGCGATGCGATTGAAGATTTCTACGCTGGTTTGCGCGAAGGCGGTGGCCGAGTCGATATCGCGATCATGAACCTGATAGGTTTCGATGCCTCAGCAATCGGTAACCACGAATTTGACCTCGGTTCGGATACCCTGGCCGATATCATTGCGCCTGATTTCAGAGATCCAGGTCTTGAAGACGATCGCAATGTCGGCGCTCTATTCCCTTACCTCTCAGCAAACCTTGATTTCTCCGGTGATGAAGTGCTTAGTGAGCTGTTCACCAATGAGATCCTGACGAATACAGACTTCCGCACGGGGCCGGAGCAATCCCTTGCAGGGACTGAAGTACCGAAGATTGCTCCCTCGACGATTATTGACGAAGGTGGTGAACAAATCGGCGTCATTGGTGCCACCACCCAGATTCTGGACAGTATTTCTTCACCCACGGGCACAACCGTCATTGGTCCCCAAGAGAACAACATGGTGGCCCTAGCGGAGACCCTACAGCCCGAGGTGGATCGCCTCCGTGACCTGGGCATCAACAAGATCGTCTTGGTCTCTCACCTGCAGCAAATTGCACTGGAGCAGGAGTTAGCGGGTCTTTTAGACGGTGTGGATGTGATTATTGCCGGCGGCTCCGATACGCTCTTGGCCGATGCAACAGATACGCTCCGACCCGGCGATGTAGCTGATGGGGACTATCCCTTTGAGACCACCGATGCCAACGGCAACCCTGTGCTGATCGTCAGTACAGACGGTGAATATAGCTATGTGGGTCGTCTGGTTTTAGAGTTTGATGCTGAAGGTAACGTGATTACCGATAGCGTTGATTCTGAGGTGAGTGGCGCCTATGCCACCACAGATGAGGTGGTCAATGAGGTATACGGGACTGAGGGTGTCGAAGATGCGATGGCCGAAGGCCGGCCTTCGGCCATCGCATCTTCGACAAAAGCCACCGGAGTTCAGCAGCTTACCAATGCCGTCTCGGATGTCGTAGCAGAGCAAGACGGCAACGTCTTTGGTCAAACCGATGTCTTTATCGACGGTCGGCGAGAGAGCGTCCGCACCGAAGAGACCAATATTGGAAACTTGACTGCCGATGCCAACCTTGCAGCGGCACAGGCCTTTGACGAGACCGTTGTTCTTTCTCTTAAGAACGGCGGCGGGATTCGGGCACCCATCGGCGAAATCGACGCCGACGGTAAGGAGTTACCGCCACAGGCTAACCCTGTTTCGGGCAAGGAAGAAGGTCAAATTTCTCAGCTAGATATCGATAATTCTCTCCGCTTCAACAACAGCCTGACGCTGCTGACCTTGACGGCTGATCAGCTACTAGAGGTAGTTGAGCACAGCGTTGCGGCCACTGAAGAAGGCGCTACACCCGGTCAGTTTTCTCAGATTTCTGGGGTTCAATTTAGCTTCGATCCCGATGCTGACCCTGGCGATAGAGTACAGTCTCTTACGATCACAGATGCAGACGGCAACGATATCGACACCGTGGTTCAAGGCGGAGAGCTGGTGGGCGAGACCAGCCGCACTTTCCGCATTGTGACCCTGAATTTCCTTGCCGATGGTGGTGACGGATATCCGTTCCCCACAGGTCCAGAGGCTAATCGTGTTGATCTTCCTGATGTATTGACCGATGCTGGCGCTGCAACCTTCGCCGATCCAGGCACCGAGCAAGATGTGCTTGCTGAGTACTTGGCCACTAACTTCCCGGCGGACGATGATGCGACGACGCCTGCCTTCAGCGACGCAGAAACGGATCCAGCAGAAGACACTCGCATCCAGAACCTCAACTTCCGTGAGGATACGGTGATCGATGCCCCTCAGGTGAATGAGATTACCGGCACCAACTTCAGCGACGTGCTGATCGGAACTGCTGAATCAGATGCCATCGAGGGGCTGAACGGTAACGACGTGATCCGAGGGCTGTTGGGTGATGATTTCCTGTTAGGCAATAATGGCTCCGACAATATTCGAGGAGGAGCAGGCCACGATACTCTATTGGGCGGCAACGGCTTTGACCGACTGGATGGCAGACGCGGTGATGATGTTATCGAGGGCGGTAATGGTAACGATTTTATCCTTGGCGGCAGGGGAGCTGACTTGTTATCAGGAGGCGCAGACCGTGACCAAATTGCAGGCAACCTTGGGGCTGATACGCTGATTGGCGGGTCGGGCCGTGATCTGCTCTCTGGAGGACGTGGCGCTGATCTGTTTGTTCTAGAAGTCGGTCAAGGTCGAGATTTCATTCGTGACTTCGAGATGGGGCAAGATGCTCTGGGGCTATCGGATGGGTTGACCGTTGATCAGCTCGGGGTCTCCATTCAAGGCGGCAATACCCTGATTGTTTTTGAGGAGGAGAATCAGCAACTTGCCGTGTTGAGTAATGTCGCTGCGGAGGTAGAAGATTTGACCTTTCAAACCTTCTCATCCGTAGTTTAATCGTCAACTGCCCTCGAAGCAGTGCTGCGTATTATCTCAATGTCTTTCTGAATTTCTAAGAAGTCTGAATTGATGAAATTTCAATAGTAGTCTTTGTGATTGCTTCTAGTGTCAGCTTGATGAAACTAATTCTTAAACTCTTATTCATCTGGCCTTAGGTAGTTGTTAATTCGCCTGATCAATTAGGTGGATGTCGGTTTTTATGAAAGTATTCCTTTTGACTTGAGTTAAATGAAAATGATCGGCTGTTTTTGCATAGCACTGAATTTAATTTAACTATTACTCCTGATAAAGCATATAGCAATATTATTCTCTGAAAGATTGGCATATTAATTTGTTGCGGAAGGCTACTGGAGAGCAAACATGCTCTCCAGTAGATTGCCTCTAACTTGGTTTTAATAGCCAACCACTTATGAGTTGTTGGTAGAAAAAAAACTGATGTTTAAGCTGAAATCTGAGGTTGAGCTTGAGAGAAATTAGATGAAAAATAAATACTCATTTGTGTACCGAACTAGAAATGTAGTCTATTTCTCCTTCTTGCTGAAATCCGTTATCTTTTTTTAGATGATGGCTTTTTGTATAAATGAAGATACTTAAAAAACAGAATTTATGAAAAATAGTTTTTATGAATACATCTACGTGTCATTATGAATTTAATTTTATCTTAGTGGTTTTTGAACTAGACTTTAACCTGTTTTCGCTGTGATGGTGAGACTATGCTTATTAGGGATATGAGAGTACTTGTATTTTTACGTATCTCTTGATCCTGTTTAATGAGTTTGGATTTTGCGTAGCATTTTTAGCACGTATTTCATGATTGATTCTCTTCTTTGATGCAGTTGATGTAGTTGGGAATTTTTGTTTTAGATATTGTTTTTTCTTCTCTTGAGAGTGCCTTTTCGCAGTTTTTAATGTGATTTTGGAAAGCTGTTGTCCGTTTCGCTTTTAGTAATAAGCCCAGAGTATTAGTTCTCCGATTGAGGTGAAGACTATGACGAGTAATGTCATTTTTATCCATCCAGATGGTGCGGACCCGTCCCACTTTGCAGCCGCCCGTTTTGAATCAGTGGGCCCCGATGGTCGCTTGAATTGGGATGAAGCCCCTGCTGCTGGTGTCTATCTTGGGCATCTGGATGATCAGGTTGTGGCAACGTCTAATGCAGGCGCTGTGGTTCACGCCTACGGCATCAAGGCCGTGGCTCCCAGCTTTGGCTTTGATGAAAATGGTGATGAATACCAGTCTCTAGCTGCCTTACAGGGGCAGAATGTTGCTGGTTCGGCTCCAAATGCAACCGCGCTGGAAGAGGCCATTGTTGCGGGTCGTCCGACAGCCGTCATTAACTCAGGTTTCGTTGCTGAGCCTGGGACGGGTGTTTTTCTGGCTGATGCTGAGAGCCGTAGCGATCGCGAGGGCATCACCGCCCAGGTTTTGGAATCTGGCGTGAACGTAATCATGGCTGCGGGTGAAATTGATTATTTACCCATCGGAACGACTGGTTTCTTCGGCCAAGAAGGGACCCGCACCGATGGTCGTAACTTGATTGAAGAAGCAGAGGCACTGGGTTACACCGTTGTCTACACTCATGAGCAGTTGGAAAGCCTTCCAGCAGATACCGAGCGAGTTTTGGGTGTGTTTGCTGCCGATGATACCTACAACGATGTGCCCGAAGGACAACTCATTGAAGATGGTCTTGTCGATGAAAACGGTGAACTGATTACCTACGGTCAGCCACCCATTAACCCCAATCCGCCCACTGTGGCCGAGATGCTGCAGGCAACACTCAATCTTGATCTCTTTAGTCAAGAAGAAGATGGTTTTTTCATTGTTCTCGAAGAAGAAGGCACAGACAACTTCGGCAACAATAACAATGCCCGCGGCACAATTGATGCCACCTTAAGAGCCGATGCTGCTATTGGGGTAGCCCGAGATTTTATTGAGAACGTCAACTCTAATACCTTTGTCGTCACCGCTGCCGACAGTGCGGGAGGCGCTTTAGAGATTGATGATGTTTCCGGTCCGACGGTGGGAACCACCACCACCCAGCCACAGTTGGACGAAGCAGGAGAAGATAGCGGTATTACAGTTCCGCTGGATGGGACTACTGGCAGTGATACCGCACCCTTTGTCAGTGCTCCTGATGCCAACGGCAACAGCTATGAATTCGGTGTTGCTTGGGCAGGCCTACCGGACTTCGCGGGCAGTATTGTTTCTAAGGCTTACGGGGAAGGGGCTGAGCGCCTACCTGCAACTCTCGATAACACAACCATTTATCGATTAATCTACGAGAGTCTGTTTGATGTTCGTTTAGATGCACCAGAGGGCGTGCCTGATGATCTCGTGCCTCGTGAAGCGCCAGAACCGACGTCCGATACTGGCAATGTGATTTTCATTCATCCGGACGGAACCAGTCCTTCCCACTATGCGGCGGCAAGGCTTGCATCCAAAGGGACTGATGGTCGCCTGAATTGGGATCAGTTGAGTAACGCGGGCGTTTATCTAGGCCATATTGAAGATCGTCTAGTTTCTACATCAAACGCTGGGGCTGTTGTTCACGCCTACGGTGTTAAACCCTTTTCGGGCAGTTTTGGGTTTGATGCGCCGGTTGATGAAGGAGGTCAAGAGATTACTGCGCTCTCTGGTCAGAATGCCACCATTGCCCAAGAGGCCCAGGCCGCAGGAAAAGCAGTCGGTATCATTAACTCTGGCTTTATTGCTGAACCCGGAACCGGCGTCTTTCTGGCTGATGTGGACAATCGGGGCCAAACGGAGGAAATTACCGCTGAAATCTTGGATCAGCGACCAGATGTGATCCTTGGGGCCGGTGAAACCGATTACCTGCCAGTTGGAACCACTGGTGTTTTTGGCGAAGAAGGGACGCGTACTGACGGCCGCAACCTGATTGAAGAAGCTGAAGCAGCAGGTTATACAGTTGTTTTTGACCGCGAGGAACTGCTGGCCGTTGATTCTACTACCACCGATCGCCTGTTAGGCATCTTTGCTGCTGAAGATACCTATAACGACTTTTCTGAGGACGAACTGCGGCGAGATGGATTGGTGGATGAGAATGGCGATTTAATCCTTTACGGTCAGCCGCCCCTAAATCCCAATCCACCTACTGTTGCTGAGATGCTCCAGGTGGCGCTGCCCATTCTAGACCGCGATCCTGATGGTTTCTTCTTAGCTTTGGAAGAAGAAGGAACAGACAACTTTGGTAACGATAACAATGCTGCCGGCACCATTGAAGCAGCCCTGCGTGCGGATGAGGCAATTGGTGTTGCTCTTGATTTTGTTGATAATACTGATCCCAACACCTTGGTGATTACGGCTGCAGATTCTGACGCAGGGGGGCTAGAGGTTGATGATGTGCCTATTGATGGATTTGGACTTGATCCAGAGCTGCCTGATTCTGGGCTAACACTTCGGACTCAAGCCGAATTGGCTGCCTTTGGTGATGAAGCCGACGGCACACTGGTCCAAGTCGATGATGTTGACGGTAGCAATGACGTGCCTGGTTTCAGCACTGATATCTTTGAACCATTTGTGACTGGGGCTCCTGATGCGAACGGCGATACGTTTGAGTTTGGCGTTGCCTGGGCTACTGATTCTGACGTTAACGGAGGGATTGTCTCCAAAACCTATGGTCTAAACGCAGACCTACTGCCAGCCACGACAGACAACACTGATATTTATCGGGTGGCATATCAAACGCTGTTTGGAGTGGCACCCGACGCGCCGAGCTCGGAGTTGGTTGGCTTTGCTTCCCTGCCTGCCGATACCTTTGCTGAAGGGCCACCTGCCGGAAACGATGACGGTGAGGGTAACCCTATTGATGCTAATGGCCGCACCGGTCCTTTTGAAGGGCAGCCTGTCCAGGGCTTTAGTGGTGTTCAGTTTGCTGACAGAGACGGCAGCTTCTGGTTTTTGTCTGACAATGGTTTCGGCGCTCAAGAAAACAGTGCTGATTACCTTCTCAGACTCTATAGGGCTGACCCCAGTTTTGTCGGTTCTGAAGGGGGCGACGGCAGTGTTGAGATTGAAGATTTTATTCAGCTCAGCGATCCCAATGGCCTGATTCCCTTCGATATCCAAAACGGAGACACGACCGAGCGTTTGCTCACCGGGGCTGACTTTGATATTGAATCCTTCGTCATTGGCAGCAATGGTGACATCTACGTCGGTGATGAGTTTGGTCCCTATCTGCTCCACTTTGGTGCGAACGGGACGTTGTTGGATGCCCCGATTCCGACCCCCAATCCAGTAGAACTCAATACGCTTAATAGTCAAGATCCCATTGTGATTGGTCACCGGGGAGCTAGCGGTGTTTTGCCTGAGCATACGCTTGAGGCTTATCGAGTTGCGATCGCACAAGGCGCAGACTTCATCGAACCAGATTTGGTCAGCACCAAAGACGGTGTTCTCATTGCCCGTCATGAACCGATCCTGGACGACACCACCAACGTCGCTGAGGTCTTCGGTTCTGAACGGATGTCTACAAAGTTTCTGGATGGCGTTGAAACAACAGCTTACTTCGCTGAGGATTTTACCCTCGCTGAGATCAAGCAGCTTCGTGCCGTTCAGTCCCGCAATTTCCGCTCTCAAGATTTCAATGATGCCTTCGAAATTCCCACGTTCCAGGAAGTTATTGAGCTAGTTCAAGAAGTTGAGGCTGAGACTGGCCGAGCCGTGGGTATCTACCCTGAAACAAAGCATCCTACCTTCTTTGATCTCCAGGGACTTTCTTTAGAGGAGAAACTCATTGATACACTCCAAGAAACTGGCTTTACTGACCCCAATCGGATCTTTATTCAATCCTTTGAATTTCAGAACCTGATCGAACTTCAAGCGATGCTGGATGCCGAAGATCTTGGTGATATTCCCCTCGTGCAGCTCTATGGAAATGCCACCGATGGCGCAAATCCTGATGAGACGTTCTCGGTGCCTTTTGATATCCGCTTTAATGTGCAGCAGCGCAATAATCTAGTGGAAATCTATGGCCAGGAATTCCTTGATGCTGCTGAAAATCCGCTGTCTGAGGACACGCTCTACAGCGACCTCGATAACCCTGAATTTTTGCAGGTGATCAGTCAACGATACGCTGAAGGTGCAGGTCCATGGAAAAATAACTTCCTGCTCAGAGACGCGCTAGAAACACCTGTCGACGCTGACGGTGATGGCGTCGCTGAAATCACTAGCCAGCTCACAGGCGAAGTGACATCCTTTGTTGATGATGCCCACGATGCAGGTCTGCAGGTTCATCCCTATACCCTGCGCAATGAAGAGCGATTCCTAACTCTGAATGCAGACGGAACGTCCCAGACTCCGGAAGAAGAGATTCAGCAACTGATTGAGATCGGGGTAGACGGTTTCTTCACTGACTTTCCCAATACCGGTGACTTGGTTCGAGATCAGTTGGTGGCGGATCAGGTGCGATCGCCTCAGAATCCAGACGTTCAGTCCGGTGATGCAGTGGCTAACATTAACGGTTCTAGAGGGTTTGAAGGTTTAGCCATTAGCCCCGATCGTCAAACCCTCTACCCACTCTTAGAAGGGACCGTAGAAGGTGATCCCGAAGGCTCGCTTCGCATCTACGATTTTGATGTGGCCTCTAGTGAATACCAAGGCGTTTTGGGCCGCTATCAGCTTGATGACCCTAGCCACGCCATCGGTGACTTCACCGCGATTAACGCCAGCGAATACCTGGTGATTGAGCGCGATGGCAACCAAGGCGAGGAGGCCGCATTCAAGAAAATCTTCAAGGTGAATCTCTCAGATATAGACGAAGAAGGTTTCGTTCGCAAAGAAGAGCTGGTTGATTTACTTGATATTCAAGACCCTAACGATCTCAATGGCGATGGAGAAACCACCTTTGATTTCCCCTTCGTGACGATTGAGGATGTTCTGGTGCTAGATGAGGATACCTTACTGGTCGCCAACGACAACAACTATCCCTTCTCTGTGGGGCGCGGACCTGACATCGACAATAACGAGATTATCCAAATCAAGTTAGAACAGCCTTTAGATATTGATCCGCGAGTGGGTTTAGCAGGGGTTGATAGAGCCGGTATTTCAGGAACTGATGATCGTGATGTGCTAATCGGAACCGCTGATGCTGATTTTATTGAGGGACTGAACGGCGATGATGTGCTTCGTGGTTTAGTCGGTAACGATTTTCTCGAAGGCGGTGCCGGACGCGACAATATTAAAGGGGGTGCGGGTCGTGACACCCTTGATGGTGGCGAGGATCGCGATATTCTCTTCGGAAAACGAGGCAACGATCTGTTGCTAGGTGGCGACGGTCTAGATCGGATCATAGGGGGGCGCGGCGAAGATACGCTCGTTGGAGGTGCCGGTCGTGATGTTTTGACTGGTGGTATTGGAGCTGATGTGTTCGTTCTTGAAGTGGATCAGGGCAGAGACACAATCAGTGACTATCAGGTCGGCGTGGATACCCTCGGATTGGCTGACGAATTAACGGTTGAACAGTTGGGCGTTACTGTCGGAACTGAGAACACGTTTATTCAACTGCTCGAGACAGGACAGAACCTCGCTGTTCTCGATGGGGTGAAGGCCAATCAAGACAAACTCACGTTCGAGAGCTTCTCTACTATTGTTTAGCTGCAGTAAGCGATAGGTGATGCTTTGAGATCGCAAGTTCAGAACTTGCGATCGCATTTTTATCCAGACTTTGCTCGATACTCAACCTTAGGCAGAGCCTTGCCTAGGGTTGTCTCACTCAAAACTAGCACTCTAGAACTTTGCCTGACTCAGGCTAAACACCTTCAATAGCTTTCTACCGCAGAACAAAGCAAACCCCAGCTCAAATTCCCTAATCACTTAGAGGGCTTTAGAGCTGGGGTTTACCCACACGCCCAGGAAATCAACAAGATTTCCTGGGCGTTCATGAGTTCATTTAGTTCATGAACTAAACATAGAGCTACGCAACAGCGCGCTGTGCTCGAATCGCATGCCAAAGATGTCCACCCAGACAGAGGACGCCCAGAATCAACTGGGTCGCCGCGCCGCCACTGCGGTCAGCACCGAACAGCTCAGGAGCATAGGCCACATCACAGTAGTTGACAAACAAAGCAGAACTCAGACCCATTAGCGCCAAAGCCGCCAGACTGTAGGACAAAACCGCTTCACCTGAGTAAGACCAAGGCTTGGCTTCAATCCCAAAAGGTGTACTGAGAATGTGAAAGGTACCCCCAGCTAGCTCAAGAGCGCCAATAAGAAAATGACCACCGACGAGGGTTTCCATATTATCTACGGCTGCCATGCCAATGGGAGTCCAGCCACCATTCGCGATGCCAAAGATATAGCCCAACATGGGTAAGGGGTTGAGGTTCGGTGAAATTTGGTGTACATCACCCACGGTCGGGTCGTAGATGCCGCCGCCGAAACTTGCATTGGCCGCAAAGGCCAGACAGGCAGCACCCAAAAAGAGTAGGTGATGACCCAAAATAAAAGAAAGTTTCTTCGGCTCACCCCAGGTGTATTCGAACTTAGGAGCTAAGGTGTCACCTTCATCATCCGCCAAGACATTGGGGCCTTTGAATGTGTGGTAGAGACCGCCTGCTGCCAATACCGCTGAAAGGGTCAAGTGCAGGACACCAATCACGAAGTAGGGATAGGTATCTAAAATCTCACCGCCAGGTCCAACGCTGACGCCTAGAGCGGCAATGTGGGCCATCAAGTAAGCGCCCTGCTCAGGCAGAGGAACGCCGGGGGTAAAGCCCGCGACTTCTTTAACGAGAATGGCACCGGCCCATAGGGTGATCAGGCCCGCGTGGGCTAGGTGAGCGCCGAGCAGTAGGCCCGATGAATCTAGAAAGCGAATATTTCCGGCCCACCATTCAGTGGTAAATCCGCCGCTGGGGGGAGTGTTTCTTCCCTGTCTGCCGCGGCCTTTGGCCTTACCTTTATTGCCCTTGACGTTGCCCTTGGCGTTGCCTCGGCCTCCGCGTAGAAATGTTGTCACAACTGTGGTCCTCTTTCGTCATACACGACAAATATCAATGTGATGAATCTGCAGCAGCTAAAGATTTAGATATATAGGCTAACCAAGCGTAAACCTTTGTTCTGCAATAGAAACCTTTATTTAAACCTGCTCATCATTCATCGTAGCTCGGTGACATGCAACGGCCTGTAAAAGACAAGGGCGACAGTTAAAGATTGAGCCTGAAGCTGCAACCCACTGTCACCCTCGCAGTTAAGACATGTAGCTAAGTGCTAATGCTTATATTTCCAGGCTGACGCACGTGGAAAAATTACTCGGCTGTAATAGAAGAAAGGGCTTGAGGGACACGGTTAAAGTCAAAGCCACTTGCTCTCAAAGCATGCCACAAATGTCCCTGCAGCATCATGAAAGCCAAGAAGAAGTGGAAGTTACAAACCCAGAAGCGAGCAGTATGGCCACCTACAAATTCGAGCGTATCTGCAAAGTAAGGCGTAACGCTAAGCTTTGCCTCTAGAACAGGTCCGTACAGTTCTACTGGGAAAGCAACATCATTCACGGCTGTGAAGTAAGCTGCATTGAAGCCCATTACCGCTAGACCCGCAAGGGCATAGGACAGTAGACCTTCGCCATTTTGAACGTAAATTCGCTTGGCAAAGCCGAACGGAGGAACAACAATGTGGAAGATACCGCCAGCAATCTCAAGGATTGCCACGAATAGATGGCCGCTCATCACGTCATCAAGGTTATCAACTAAGAAAGGGTTGAATCCAGGAACAGCCCAGCCATACTTAAGGATTCTGACGATATTGAGGCTTGGGCCTACTGTCCTAACTTCACCAATGGTGGGGTCATAGATACCGTAGGTTGCAGCCCAGCCCACGAAAAGCAGACAAGCAACACCAATGAAAATCAGGTGATGGCCGAGAATGAAGCCAGACTTTTTGGTGTCATCCCACTCAAAGTGAAATTTCTGTGCCCGCTCAACATCGGCATCAGAGAGCACAGCTGCTCCTTTTACTGAGTGATAGAGTGCGCCAGCTGCATAGACGGCACATCCTACTAGGTGAATAACACCAATGATGAAGTAGGGATAGGTGTCAACGATGACACCGCCGGATCCAACGCCCCAGCCTAAACGGGCCAACTGAGGAATACAAATGAGGCCTTGCTCATACAAGGGAATATCTGGGTTGTACCGAGACAACTCAAACAAGGTGAAGGCGCCTGCCCAAAAAGCCATCAAAGCAATTTGGCCGATGTGCGCAGCAAGAAACTTGCCGCTTAAATCTTCTACACGGGCATTGCCATTAATCCAGCCGATTTCGGCATTGGAAGTGGTCATTGTTATGATTTCTCCTCGTCATATATATCAGTGCCACAGCAGTGCCACCGCTTCTTAATATTCAGTGCCACCGTTTCTTTATGATATGAAACTGCTTACAAAGTACTACGAGACTAGGCTCTACTTCAAATTTCTTAAGTGCTTTCTAATGATTGAGCCTAGGGCGATACACCATAGCTAAAAACATGCTGAGAGCTAGATAGAACAGCGCTGCTGAAGGACTTGAGACCCATAACGCGAGCAGGTGAACTGCCGATCTTTCAAGACTAGTAGACCCAAACAAATACAAAAATACATAAAGATATGTAAATTAAGTGGATCCATATTTTCTGGCAGATAGCTATTTCGCTTTTGTAAGGAATTGAATGGTTTAGCGATGGTTTAGCTCATGTGTTGTATTTCTGCAGACTGTGTGACTAAGCTATTTGTCCTGCGTTTTGTTCGGAGGTAACTCAATGAGTTCTGCTTTGAATTTGCCCGGATAAATGGGGCTCGTGAGCGAGGCGTTGCAGGTGATGCTCATCTCAAGTTTTATTGCAGGATGCAAAGATTTGCGAAATATTTGAAGGGAGGCTACATTTTTTTTTGCGATCGCAAATTCCCTCAGCAGGCTAATGCTCAAGGTGGAGGTCAGCAGTGATAGAATTCCAACGTCTAGGCATTCTCAAACGAGGTTTTACAGTGGTCCAAACGCCTTTACCACCCTCACGGCACGCGACTGACAACTCGCTGCAGGAGTGGCTGACGTCTCTAGCGGAGCGAGTCATCGACGGAGAGCCTCTTGATCGGGCGACCGCCCTTGAGTTGACGCAAATTGAAGGTCAAGACAACATCTTGGCGCTGTGCGCAGCCGCCAATCAAGTGCGTCAAGCCTGTTGTGGCAACACCGTCGACCTCTGCAGCATTGTTAACGTTAAATCAGGAAGTTGCTCAGAGAACTGCTCCTTTTGCGCTCAATCAGCTCATCATCCCGGCGAGGCATCGCCGATCTACGGGCTGCAGTCAAAGGAAGATATCCTAGAGCAGGCTAAGGCTGCTGAATCTGCGGGTGCCCGTCGCTTTTGTTTGGTTAGCCAAGGCCGTGGTCCCAAATATGCTGGCGCTAGCTCCACTGAATTTGAGCAGATCCTAGACACCGTGCGCACGATTATCTCCGAGACCGACATTAAGCCTTGTTGTGCCCTGGGAGAAGTGACAGCCGACCAGGCACAGTCTCTGCGAGAGGCTGGTGTGACTCGATACAATCACAATCTAGAGAGTTCTGAAGCATTCTTCCCTCAGGTGGCTACTACCCACCGCTGGCAGGATCGCGTTGAGACGATCAAAACCCTCAAAGCTGCTGGGATTCAGGCCTGTACCGGCGGCATAATGGGGCTTGGTGAATCCTGGGAAGACCGCGTTGATCTGGCGCTAGCCCTTAGAGAGCTTGAGGTTGAGTCGGTTCCCTTAAACTTGCTCAACCCACGCAGTGGGACACCCTTGGGCGACAATCAAAGATTAGACCCCTATGACGCCTTGAAAGCGATCGCAATTTTTCGACTGCTGTTACCTCAGCAAATTCTGCGGTATGCTGGCGGCCGAGAATCTGTGATGGGTGAGCTACAGGCACTAGGTCTGCAGGCCGGAATTAACGCCATGTTGGTGGGGCACTATCTCACAACCCTGGGGCAGCCGCCTGAGCAGGATCATGCCTTGTTAAGTCAGTTAGGTCTCGAAGGTGGCGAAGCTCCTATTCCAGGTACCTACTCCGTTGCCCAGCAAATTCCCTAAATCACAGGTGCTTTCCCCTCTTGATGAACTGCTGTGGGCCATAATCGGCTTGCTGCTGACTGTAAGTGGTGTCTTCATTGAAGTCTCTTTATCCATCCCTACCGGTTGGCCTTTGGCCTGGGGGGAGATGCAAGCATACTCCCTGGGTTCAACCCTGCAGGTGGGCGCTGTCTTGCTGATTGGCTGCGTCGGCGGCAAAAACGCAGCTGCTCTCTCTCAAATTGCCTATCTAGCGCTTGGCTTGAGTGGTGCTCAGGTGTTTGCCCAGGGTGGGGGCTTAGGCTACTGGCAAGAACCGACGTTTGGCTATTTGTTGGGCTTCTTGCCTGCGGCTTGGCTGTGCGGGTATATTGCCTTTCGGCAACCTCGACGGTTTGATGCCATCGTATTGAGCTGCTTGGTTGGGCTGTTGGTGATTCACCTATTGGGATTAGTTTATCTAACGGGCTTATCCCTATTCGGTTCCTTGCCTGAAGGTTGGTGGTCTGCTGTTCTCCAGTATTCTTTCACGCCTTTTCCAGGACAGCTTTTGATGATCTGCGCTGTGTCGCTGATCGCCTTTATCTTTCGCCGCCTGTTGTTTTACTAAATGAATTTTAGGAATTTTCTATTTTGGTTGGCCGCGCTCACGAGTTTGGTGCTAGATCGGCTGACAAAAGTCTGGGTTGTGCAAACGTTTGAGCTGACCGTTCCCGCTGATACTTGGCCCCTCTGGCGCAATGTCTTTCATTTCACCTACGTCATCAATACCGGCGCTGCCTTTAGTTTATTTCAGGGCGTAGATTGGCTGCGCTGGCTATCTTTGCTGGTGTGTCTTGTACTGGTGGGGGTCGGTTTACTTAATTCTCGGCTTTTAGTCTGGGAGCAGGCTGGCTATGGTTTTTTATTGGGCGGAGCTGCAGGCAATGGTATTGATCGCTGGGTGACCGGCCATGTGGTGGATTTCCTTGATTTTCGGTTGATTCAGTTCCCCGTCTTCAACGTGGCTGACATTGCGATAAATTTAGGGCTCGCCTGCCTCTTGTTTTCGGCATGGCGGCATGGCGGATCTCATCGCAAAGACAATGCTCCCTCCCCTTAAGGCATCAGCTCTGTCTAGCCGCTTTCAACGTATCGATTCAACGTATCGATCAAGATGCTTCTGTGGCCGAGCTAGTCGAGAAATATAACATCACGCATCTAATTCAGCTAGTAACGGCTACGAATGCGCGGATCAAACGAAAGATTGAGATCCTAGCGGCACCGCACGGCAAGATTCTGGCACCTGAGCCGAGATTGACCTAAACTAATATGAATATTTTCAGCTTGCTTTTCTAAAAACTCAATTTAAAGTTTGCTTATTGCAGTAACTGCTGCTAGGCAATTCCGGCGATAAGAGATCTCACTTGACAAGCTTATTTCTGTCTTTTCTTCGATTTTCCCCTCGCCGCCAAGGATGATATCAGTGCCTTCTCAAACGCAACCCTCACTCACAGATCTAGAAGAAAACTCAGGACCCCACGGTAATAGCAATGTAGATCGTCAAATGATTGCCATCCTTGATTTTGGCTCTCAGTATTCTGAGCTGATTGCTCGCCGTATCCGTGAGACTCAAGTTTATTCTGAGGTGCTTTCCTACCGCACGACGGCAGAGCAGCTTAAGCAGCTTAACCCAAAGGGCATTATTCTATCTGGCGGTCCCAATTCGGTTTATGCAGATCACGCCCCAGTTTGCGATCCAAAGATTTGGGATCTGGGACTTCCCGTTTTAGGGGTCTGCTACGGTATGCAACTGATGGTTCAGCAGCTTGGTGGACGGGTAGAGCCATCGAAAACGGCTGAATACGGTAAAGCCTCTCTTGTCATTGATGATCCAACCGACTTGCTGACCAATGTTGAGTCGGGAGCAACGATGTGGATGAGTCACGGGGATTCAGTTACACAACTACCTGATGATTTTGTAGTGTTGGCTCATACGACCAACACGCCCTGTGCTGCGATCGCAAATCATCAACACAGACTATACGGGGTTCAGTTCCACCCTGAGGTCGTCCACTCTGAAGGCGGACAGGCACTCATCCGAAACTTTGTTTATCACAGTTGTGAATGTGAGCCCACCTGGACGACGGATGCCTTCGTCGAAGAAGCAATCCGGGAAGTGAAAGCTAGAGTGGGTGATAAGCGAGTTTTGCTAGCGCTTTCGGGCGGCGTTGATTCATCAACGCTGGCTTTTCTGTTGCACAAAGCTATTGGCGATCGGTTGACCTGCATGTTTATCGATCAAGGGTTCATGCGTAAGGGCGAACCCGAACGATTGGTAAAGCTGTTTCAAGAACAGTTCCATATTTCTGTTGTTCACGTGCAAGCCCGCGAGCGCTTTTTGGCTCAGCTTGACGGGGTAATGGACCCCGAAGTTAAACGTAAGCGAATCGGTCACGAATTCATTCAAGTCTTTGAAGAAGAATCAAGACGCTTGGGACCGTTTGATTATCTGGCACAGGGAACGCTTTATCCAGACGTTATTGAATCCGCCGACACCAACGTTGACCCGGCGACAGGTGAGCGAGTGGCCGTTAAGATCAAAAGCCACCACAACGTGGGTGGCTTGCCCAAAGACCTCAGATTTAAGCTTGTTGAGCCGCTACGGAAGCTCTTTAAAGACGAAGTTCGTAAAGTAGGTCGTTCGTTAGGACTGCCTGAAGAAATTGTCAATCGGCATCCTTTCCCAGGACCAGGGCTAGCCATCCGAATTATTGGCGAAGTTACAGCAGAGCGCCTCAATATCCTGCGAGATGCTGACTGGGTTGTGCGCCAAGAGATCAACCGCTCTGGCTACTACCACGATTTTTGGCAAGCCTTTGCGGTATTACTGCCCATTCGCAGCGTTGGTGTCATGGGAGACCAGCGAACCTACGCTCACCCCGTTGTACTACGGTTTATTTCCAGTGAAGATGGAATGACAGCGGACTGGTCACGCGCACCCTATGAGCTGCTGGAAACCATCTCCAATCGGATCGTTAATGAGGTGAAGGGCGTCAACCGCGTTGTCTATGACATTACCTCTAAGCCACCGGGGACCATTGAGTGGGAGTAAGCCACGAGGAACGATGTATATACGTATAAATTATCCCAGTACTTTTCGAATCGTTTGCTCCGTTTCCGCATAGGCATCTTCACCAATGTGGTCATAGACTATTGCGCCCTCTCGATTTGCGAGGAATAAGTGGGGCCAGTAACGGTTTTGGTAGGCTTGCCAAGCCAGGTATTGACTGTCTATCGCGACTGGGTAGGTGATTTCGCGTTCTTTGAGTGCGTCTTTGACGTTGTTGATATCGTATTTAAACTGTAGTTCCGGTGTATAGAACCCCAACACGGACGAGTCCCCGATCGGCATGTTTTTGATGTCAGCTTGTTAAATAGAGCAGTGTTCTTCGGCTGTTAATACAGGCAAAAGTCCAGAACTGTACCGCTACAACCTTGCCCTTTGGGCCCGCAACCGTTATGGGCGAAGAGTTGAGCTAATCGCTAATGCCGATGAACTCTGGCATGATGGGTAACCTGAGACACGACTCTACCTTTCGCTGCGAAAGACTGAGGCATGAGGGAAGCTGAAACAGGTCGCTTATGATGCATTCTATGAGGATGCGCCGACGGCACCTGCCAATCCCAATCTAAAGTATGTCAAGAGATGGCGTCGCGGCCAATTCATTGAGGTTGCTTCTAAGGTTGGCCGTGAATTCCCGGCACTTTATCTGTTGTGCTTTGGTTGAAGGTAAGGAAAGACTGAGCGTTGAAGATTTTGCCTCATCGAACCGTAAAATCAAGCAGAATAAAGAAAACAATCTTACCTTCAAGGCCATAATGCAAGCAGAATATCGTCAGCGCCGTCAGCAGTTGATGGCCAAACTCGGCTCTAGTACCGCTATCTTTCGCAGCGCGCCCATGGCCGTTATGCACAGCGATGTTGAGTACAATTTCCGCCAAGATAGCGATTTCTTCTACCTAACGGGGTTCAATGAATCCAATGCGGTGGCGGTCCTCGCTCCCCATCATGAAGAGCATCAATTCGTGCTGTTCGTGCAGCCAAAGGATCCTGAGAAAGAAACCTGGACAGGCTATCGTACGGGGGTGGATGCGGCAAAGGCTGAGTATGGTGCTGATGAGGTTTATCCGATTGCCGAGCTAAATGAGCACTTGCCCCAATATTTGGCGCAGGCCGACCGCATCTACTATCATTTGGGACGCGATCGCAACTTTAATCAAACCATCCTCAATCACTGGCAGCGCTTGCTTTCGAAATATCCCAAAGAAGGCGTTGGCCCCGTTGCCATCGAAGATCCGATCACCATTCTGCCGCCCCTGCGTGTTGTCAAAAGCGATCAGGAACTTGCCACCCTTCGTAAAGCCATTGAAATTTCTGTAGAGGCGCATAATCTAGCCCGAGACATGGCTCAGCCCGGTCGTTACGAATATGAGATCCAAGCCGAAATGGAGCGTCTCTTTCGCCTCAAAGGAGGCGTCGGTCCCGCCTATCCTTCCATTGTCGCTTCGGGCTTTAATGCCTGCATTCTTCACTACACCGAAAACAATCGACAGCTCCAGGACGACGACCTGCTACTCATTGACGCCGGATGCAGTTACGACTACTACAACGCCGACATCACTCGTACCTTCCCCGTGAACGGACGCTTCACTCCTGAACAAAAAATTCTGTATGAATTAGTTTTAGAAGCCCAAATCCAGGCCATCAATCAGGTTCAACCTGGGAATCCGATTAATGCCTACCATGATGCTGCCGTCCGCGTCCTGACAGAAGGCTTAGTGGACTTGGGACTGCTGGTGGGTGACGTTGATAAACTGATCGAAGAAGAAACCTATAAGCCTTTCTATATGCACCGTACGGGACATTGGTTAGGTCTAGATGTCCATGATGCGGGTCCCTATAAGCAAGATAAAGAAAACTGGTTGCCCTTCCAGCCCGGTCAGGTGATTACTGTAGAGCCGGGTCTCTACATTGGTCTTGATATTCAATTAGCCGAAGATCAGCCAGAAGTACCAGAGCGTTGGCGCGGTATTGGCATTCGAATCGAAGATGATGTCCTCGTCACTGCAGCCGGACATGACGTACTGACTAAAGCTGTTCCAAAAGCGGTGGAAACGCTGGAACAGGCCTAAGGATTGCATCGTCTTGAACCCAAAAGAAGGTATGGTGTTGTGGGTATTTAGCCCCCCTGTTAAAGAGTGATCCGCTAATATTGAAAATCTACTAATTTCCCTAGAAAAAACCCATGACTGCCACCGATCAACGTCCGACGCCACCTGCCGCACTGGTTCTTCAGTTTGTCGGTATCATCTTAGTCCTGACCTTTTTCTTGGACTTTGTGATTCGTCTGATTGCGCTGCCTGTCTCTACTGAAGAGATGCAGTACAACTTGCTGAATGAATTGATTGATCGTGGCGTTATGCCTCTCATCGGACTAGCGCTTGTCTACATGGGGTTTTGGCTTAAACGATCGGTGATTCCCTTCAAGAGTAGTGGTGGGCCTTGGAAAGATTCCAATTTTTGGACCTTTGTGTTTGCAAGTCTGTTGGGTTTGCTGTTCTTAATCGTGATTCCCTTCCACTATGCGAAAACGGGTGAATTGTTTACCAAAGGAATGGAGCAGTTCGATCAACGAGTCGCCCAGGATGAATTGAGGGTTCAGCAGGGACAGCGGCAGCTCGAACAGGAAAAACAGCAGTGGCAAGCGATTTCAAAAGATTCTAGTCAAATTGATGCCCTGTTACAAAGTCCTCAGATTCCACCGCAGCAAAAAGCTGCCCTCCAGCAGCTTAAGCAAGATCCGGCAGCCTTAGAGAAAGCGGCTCAGAACACTTTGGTGCAAATTGAAGAGAATCTGAAGCAAGTGAAAACACAGCAGGGTGAACTAGAAAAGCGAAAGGCAGAACAGATTGAGCAAGCGAAAGGTGAGCGATTTATGTCCCGAACTCGCTCTGCTCTGCGGAGTGTTTTGTTAGCTGCTGGGTTCGCAGTCATCGGCTGGACCGGTCTGCGAGACTCTCGTTGAGAGATTTCAAGAACCGATGTTGAAAAAATTGCGCTAATATGAGTGCAAGAGATAATTCTTTACATAAAGCTGAAGCGCCGACTGCTCAACTGATGGCAAATCTTTATCTCCATTAATCTTAGCGGTCAAGGAGCTTGAAGGTTTCGTGGACAGGCGATTAAAAGTGCTCCTGGGGCGGTTCCAGCAGGATCTCAAAACGGACTTGATCGCAGGTTTGCTGGTGGTCATTCCCCTCGCGACAACGATCTGGATATCGGTGACCACCTCTGTTTGGGTCATTCGCTACCTGACGCGAATTCCGAACCGTCTTAATCCCTTCCCAGACGTTAATCCATTTTTGCTGGGCCTTATTGACCTGAGTGTAGGGCTCGTGGTGCCGCTGTTGAGTATTCTGCTCATCGGTTTGATGGCTCGAAATTTTGCGGGGCGATGGCTGTTTGACTGGGCTGAGCGAACGCTTTTAGTCATCCCGCTGGTTAGCAATGTCTACAAGACTCTTAAGCAAATTGTAGAGACGTTGCTTAAGGATTCACCCAGCAAATTTCGCCGCGTCGTATTGGTGGAATATCCTCGCAAAGGCTTGTGGGCAATCGCATTTGTGACTGGGACGATTACAACCCCGATTACCGCAGCGCTGCCTTGTCCGATGGTCAGTCTATTTATTCCGACTGCTCCTAACCCCACCACAGGCTGGTATTCCCTAGTGCCCGAGGCGGAAGTTATTGATATCGATTTAGCGGTCGAGGATGCCTTTAAGCTAGTTATCTCTGGTGGTATTGTCACCCCCGACTGGTCAAAGTTAGTGGCTGACCCCGAAACGAATTTTCAGGATAGCGAATCGACCCTTGCGGAATCTCGTCTCAATTTAAAGAAGCTCTGGACTGCAGGAACCGGAACACAGAAGCAGAAAAAATCTGTGCTGTGAAGCCACCAGCAACCCTGAGGATTCAGCAGCGGAATGGGCCGTGATCTAGGTGAACGCAGAACCCTCTAATTTCTAAGTTCAGGTCAAGCAAGCGCTAATCACCTAGATGCTCTTTGACGACAGTGACGAGATGCTCGGTCCATTGGTTTGTCAATACCTGGGTCGAAGCTTCCACCATCACCCGAATGACCGGCTCAGTCCCGGAGGCTCGCACCAAGACACGTCCTTGATCTCCCATGTCACTGATGGCCCGATCAATGGCTGTCTGGAGCGGCTGACACTCTTCCCAGTGACGCCGGCGTTCTCGATCTTCGACACAGACGTTTTCTAGACGCTGAGGATAGGTCTTGAAGCTATCGTCAAGAAGGGAGACCAAGCAACCACCGGTCTGTTTAACAATGGTCGCTAAATGCAGTGCCGTTAGTAAGCCATCTCCCCCAATCCCATAATGAGGGCAAAGAATATGACCAGACTGTTCACCGCCCAGCATGGCGCCTGTATTCACCATTTCGGCATGAACGTACTGATCACCCACCGCAGATCGGATTAAAGTGCCGCCTTGGGCTTCCCAGGCCCGCTCGAAGCCGAGGTTAGACATGACGGTTGCCACAATCAGATTGTCTGGAAGCTGCTGCTGCTGACGGAGCTGTTGCCCCCAAAGATAGAGAATGTAGTCGCCATCTACGACGCGCCCTTGGGCATCAACGGCAAGGACTCGATCTGCATCGCCATCGAAGGCAAAGCCAATATCGGCCTGGTTTTCAATGACAGCGGCCTGAAGCAGGTCTAAGTGGGTGGAGCCACAGCCCACATTGATGCGGCTGCCATCTGGTCGCTCATGTAGGCAAATTACTTCTGCCTGTAGGCTACGAAAAACGTCGGGCGCAGTTAGAGTTGCAGCTCCCCAAGCAAGGTCTAATACGACTTTTAGGCCTTTGAGATTCTCTTGGATGGGATTGAGCAGGGCTTCAGTATATTTCTGCGTCAGCTCTGGCCGATGGGAGTGCTGTCCCCAAGGGGTCATGCTAGAAAGCTGCTCAATTTGGCTGATCCGCAAATGAGACTCGATCTCTTTCTGTCGCGTTCTTGAAAGCTTTGTACCGTCTGCTCCGAAAAATTTAATGCCGTTGTCGGCTGGGGGATTGTGGCTCGCAGAAATCATAACGCCGCCAAGAGCGTCTGTTGCGTTTGTTAAGTAGGCAACCGCTGGAGTTGGGCATAGCCCTAAGTTCCAGACGTCGATACCCGCAGCCGTTAAGCCTGCTGACAGTGCCATCGCTAGCATGTCGCTAGAGTTGCGGGAGTCTTGACCAATGATGAAAGGATGCTTACCTGCAGTGCCCTGCTGCAGAACTCTTCCAGCCCAAAAGCCAACGTGGAGGGCAAGCGCTGGCGTTAGATCTCGACCGGCTTGGCCTCGAATCCCGTCTGTTCCAAAAAGAGGCGCGCGGGTTTCCGTGCGAGAGGATAAAGACTTACCCGTATCCTTGCCAGATTTCAAGACCTGGGTTGATGCAACCATGATTTCCACACTCCACACAAACCGGACAACGTAATGCTCAGACCATAGCTGTAACCTGTCGCAAAAGCTACAATCGATTTAATCTAAGCGCTTAATGTATTTCACTACCATAAACGTCCGTGATCTTAACACCTAGTATAGGTAAGTTAATACCTACGGTAGGTATAGATTACTGTTAATGACGTAGATTCTGCTATTACTTCCGGGAGTATGGGACTTGAATTCGCAGCCCAAATATTTTCATTCCGTCCTTATCCTTGCCTAGCTAAACCATGCTTTTGCAATCTCCACCCCGTCGCCCTGGCTCTGAACGTGTTGTTGGTGAGGGGCTACGTAGCTTTGTTTTTGTCGGTTTTGTGACCGTCGTTTTATTTGGTGCGCTTGGGTCCCGGCTGGGTGTTCTTCAGCTTGTGCAGGGAGAACGCAATCGTGAACTTGCCAATGAGAATCGGATCAGGCTGATTCCTAAGCGACCTGAGCGGGGTAAAATTCGCGATCGCAAAGGTCGAGACCTCGCCACCAGCGATTTCACCTACTCTGTGTTTGTCTGGCCCTTGGTGCAAGGCGACTCGCAGTGGCCGCGTACCCTTAAGATTCTTTCCAACATTTTGCAGATTCCAGAAACTGAGATTCAAAAGCCTCTCGAAGAAGCGGGCGAAAATTCCCCATCGTTGGTGCGCATTTCCCAAGGGTTAAGCTTTCCTCAGGTGGTTGCCCTTGAAGAGCGCAGCACCGAACTCGTGGGCGTTGAAATAGATAAGGAAGCCATTCGGTTCTATCCCCATGGAGAATTGGCCGCTCAGGTGCTGGGTTATATTGGCGAAATTAATGCTGAAGAATATGCGGAGAAAAAAGATCAGGGATATCGGCTAGGGGACGTGATTGGCAAGTCGGGTCTAGAATCGCAGTATCAAGAGACGTTGCACGGTGTCTGGGGTGGGCAACAGGTTGAAGTCGATGGTGCTGGCGGTATTGTCAGAGTCCTCGGACAAAAGCCGCCACAAGCTGGTGACAGTATCACCCTGACCCTGGATTTAGATGTCCAAAAGGCTGCAGAACAGGCGCTCGGAAATCGACCTGGTGCTGTGGTTGCCCTGGATCCACGAGATGGTTCAGTGCGGGCAATGGTGAGCCATCCGGGGTTTGATCCTAACTGGTTCGTGCAGGGAATTAGTTCAGCAAATTGGAAAACAATCCAGGAGCGCAAGTTCCCGCTGGTGAATCGCGCCACTCGAGCCTTCCCCCCAGCTAGCACCTTCAAGGTGATCACGGCTGTTGCTGGGATGGAGTCGGGTAAGTATGCGCCCAATGCACGGCTCTCAACCTACGCCTCTATCCACGGGGTTGGGTCTTGGAACGGGGCTGGGTTTGGCGTCATTGGTTTTCGTCAGGCATTGCAGTGGAGCAGTAACACTTTCTTTGGTCAAGTTGCGGTAAAGGTGGGGCCAGACGAAATGCTGAAGTGGTCCCAACGATTTGGGATGGGTGAAAAAACGGGGGTTGATTTACCCAGCGAGTCAGCCGGTTTTATCCCTACTCCCACCTGGAAGCGCAAGGTGTTTGAGAATGACTGGTATCCAGCTGATTCGGTGATGGTGTCTATTGGTCAAGGGGCGGTGCAGGCTAGTCCGCTTCAGGCTGCTGCGATGTTTGCTGCGATCGCAAATGATGGCTATCGGGTCAAACCCCATTTTCTTAGGACGGATGCACCGGCTGAGAGCTATCGAACGTCACTAGACCTCAAGTCCAGCACTCTAAAAACGATTCAAGCGGGGTTGCGCGATGTTGTGACTAGTGGGACTGGTAAGGCCCTGAATGTCCCAACGTTACCTCCCTCAGCAGGCAAGAGCGGGACGGGGGAGGATCCTCCCCGACCAACTCATACCTGGTTTGGTGGCTATGCCCCCTTCGATAAACCTGAGCTTGTGGTGGTGGCCTTTGGACAAAATACGGGGGGCGGAGGCGGCTCTACCTGTGGTCCCATTGTGCGTCAAGTGCTTGAAGCCTACTTTAAACACAATCCAGTTAAAAAGAAAACCTGAGTAGTGTCCTGCTATAGCTCAATTTCTCCGTTAAAGATTTGCTGGAGCGTTGCGGCGTTGGGGTAGCCCTTGCTTTCGGCAAGCTGATAGTATTTGTCGCGGCTGGCTTCGTCGCCAGAGTAGTGGTAAGCCACTGAGAGATTTGCATACAGAGTCGGATCGTCAAAGTCATACTTCAAGGCTTTTTCGCCATTTGCGATCGCAACGTCATACTCCTTTTGCAAAATATTTATTACCACCAAACTTCCATAGACTTCTGGGTTATCAGATTTAACCTCTAGTGCCTGATCGTAATACTTGATCGCCTGCTCCAGGTCCCCTGCTTGGCGAGCGATAGACCCTAAACCGACATAGGCATTATCGTTCTTTGGATCAAGTTCGATGGCCTTATTGAAGAAAGTCTTAGCTTCCTCATGATTGTCTTTCTTGAGGGCGATCCAGCCCAAAATGCGATGCCCATCAGCAGACTCAGGATACTCTTCGATATAGGCACGAGCCTCCGGCTCTACCTGCTCATACTTCCCCGTAAACAGATCTTGAGAAATCTGTTCCAACCGCTTTCGATCCTCAATTTGCGCCAGAGCGCCACAGGCAATCATCAGCATCATAACGGCAGCTAACAAGAGTCGTTTCATCTTAATTCTCCTGAGACGTAGAGTTTCTGTTGATCCGGGTTTGACTCTAGACTGCCCTTCAGCAATGGCAAATGGCCATTTCTGTCATAGATCTCCATTTATTTGAGAGGATATTCCTCAGTGGATGGGAGGATACTTTGCGCAAGCTACTGCAGCTATCCCGATGGATCGATCGGGCAAATGACCGTGTTGGTTATTTGGTCACTCTTCTAGTGCCCTTGATGCTCCTGTTGGGCGTCTGGAATGTGGTCGGTCGCTATGTTGGGCGATTGGTGGGACAGAACCTGAGTTCTAATGCCTTCATCGAAGGTCAATGGTATATCTTTTCCCTCATTTTTCTGTTGGGTGCAGCCTATACGCTGCGCCACAACGACCATGTCAGAGTCGATGTGCTCTACAGCAATAGATCTCCCCGCCAGAAAGCTATCGTAAACCTGTTGGGCAGCCTTCTCTTTTTGATCCCTTTTTGTCTGATGGTGATGGGAGCCTCTTGGAGCAGCATTATGGCCTCTTGGGCCAGAGGTGAAATCTCCCCTGATCCCGGCGGGCTGCCTCGCTATCCCATCAAGTCTGCAATTCTAATCTGCTGCACCCTGCTGAGCCTTCAGGGACTGTCTGAGGCAATTAAGAGCTGGGCTATTCTAAACCGCCCTAATGCAGAGGAGCCGCCGCATGGGGATTGAATTGCTAGCCGCAGCCCTTTTTAGCATTGCGGTGCTCCTGTTTGCCTTGCAAGTTCTAGTTCCTCAATGGGATTTGAGAACTGCGATGACCGAAGGCAGGATACTCACCCTCGTTACTCTCGTTGCGGCTGCCGGTCTTTATTACTTCTTTTGGCTAGATCCACAGTGGCTGGGACCGGCCATGTTTGTCGCTGCTTTAGTGCTGCTCGTCCTAGGCTATCCCGTTGCCTTTTCTCTCGGAGGGGTTGCCATCTTATTTGCGCTGCTGGGCAGCAGTTTAGAAGTCTTCGACGATGTGATGTCCTACGTGGTGCCCCTAGGGGATCGGTTGGAGCTGTTTGACTTCAATTTGCTCACTGCCATGCCAGAGCGGATCTTTGGCATGATGTCCAATTACACTCTCTTGGCGATCCCCTACTTCATTTTTATGGGGTCGATGCTAGAGAAATCAGGATTGGCCGAAAAGCTCCTTGAAACCATCGGTATTTTGTTCGGACCGTTAAGAGGCGGTTTAGCCTTAGCCGTGATTTTTGTCGGAGCCATGCTGGCGGCCACCACGGGTGTCGTAGCCGCATCTGTGGTGGCAATGGGGCTGATCTCTCTGCCGATCATGCTGCGCTACGGCTATAACAAGGAGCTAGCGACCGGTGTGATTGTTGCTTCAGGGACTTTAGGACAAATTATTCCACCCAGCGTCGTGCTGGTGGTGCTGGGCGATCAGTTGGGGGTCTCGGTAGGGGATCTTTTTCTGGGGGCTTTACTGCCTGGGCTAATGATTTCTGCAGCCTTTGCGCTCCATGTAATTGTGGTGTCCCTTATAAAGCCTGAGGTGGCACCGGCCCTTCCCGCAGAGGTGCGTAATGTGAAGGGTCTGGACTTGGCTCAGCGAGTTGTGACGGTTATGATTCCGCCCCTCGTTTTGATTCTGCTGGTCTTGGGCAGTATCTTTTTTGGTGTTGCGACCCCCACTGAAGCGGGTGCCTTGGGCGCCCTAGGCGCCGTGCTATTGGCATGGGCCAACGGTCAGTTCACGGCTCCCAAGTTAGTAGAAGTCTCAGACGCTACGCTGCGGATTACCAGCATGGTGATGATGATTCTAGTGGGATCAACAGCCTTTAGTCTTGTTTTTCGAGGACTAGATGGCGATCGCTTTATGTTCGATCTGTTGCTCAATGTGCCGGGAGGGCAGATGGGCTTTTTGCTGGTTAGCATGCTGACAGTTTTTTCCCTAGGCTTTTTCATTGATTTCTTTGAAATTGCTTTCATTGTCATCCCGCTATTTGTCCCAGTGGCCCGATCTCTCGACATTGATTTGATCTGGTATGGCGTCTTGCTAGGCGTCAACCTGCAGACTTCATTTTTGACGCCACCCTTTGGATTCGCTCTCTTTTATCTGCGTGGTGTGGCTCCTCCAGAAATTAAAACATCAGAGATTTATCGGGGTGCCGTTCCCTTTATTCTTCTGCAGCTTTTTGTACTGGTGCTTTTGGTGGCTTTCCCCGGCATTGTAAATATCTTGCCGTCCCTTGCCCAACGCTAATCTCTAGGGTTTTATTGCAGATTATTCGGCGGGTTTTGCTACTGTTTTATTCAGCCCATAAAAATCTTTAAAGGCATGAAATAATCCTGAATCTAAATGGCACTTTTATTGTCCTTCAAAGCAATCCCGTGAATTTTCTGAGGCTCTGACTAGTCCAGAGCGATACGATGATATAAACGAAAGCTCTGTGACCTCGATCACAGCAGTCTGAGCTAAAACGTAGCTACTGTGTTTCTCTCACTGCAATCGTTTTGCCATAGGGTAAAAATGACGAAAGCCAACCAAAAATTGCCTTTAAGACATTTATTTTGTATTTTTTTCTGCTCATGGGCAAGCCAATCAGGACGTCGGGAGCAGCAAGGGTTTGCGTTGCCCTTGGCCCTGGGTCTGGGATTTGTCATGTTGACCTTAGGCGTAACCACTGTGCTTGTCTCACAGGGTGGCTTGAACTCATCTGTACAGCGTCGAAACGGTGGAGCAGGCTTTGCTGTTACGGAGGGAGGGGTTGCTCGAACCCTGGCACAATTCACTCAGCCCAACAACTCTGTTTTGCTGTCTCGGAACTACGACACAATTAATCAAAAGACTGGCAAAACCTATTTAGGGAGGGACGGTATCCCCAACAGTGGCGACGAACGTGGGGATGCGATTGATGAATGGACTGGTTATGACCCCAGCGATTTATCTTGCTTTCGAGTCAAAGGCTGGGGGGCACCCACGCTTGTAACCACAGGCGAAATCGGCAGCGGCAGTTCCTATACGATTCGGGCCTACCGCTTTGATGAAACTCAAGGTATAGGGACTCTCTTAGTTGAGGGGCATCAAGGTGACCAACATTCATCTGTCATGATCAAGCTTTCGGTAAAACCAGATTTAGATGATTTTCCTGGTCTACTGATGCATGTCCCGGAACCCGATACGTCTTGGGAGACGGGAGTACTAGCTCTCAGGGGACGCGAGATCTTAGGCAGCAAAGGTAACGTATATTTTGCTCCTGCTAATTCTCCTGATTCATCATTGACGGATACATCTGCTCCAGAAGACAGCGATCGCCAAAATTACTTAAACGGGATATGGTCAACCTCTGCAAACGATGGTGCGAATGGTGACACTATCTCTGGCGATATTACAGGATGCCAAATGACGGTCACGCTACCCGACGGTATCAAAGGCACTAACTTGGGCACCATTAATTCCAGCACAACGCTGAGAGGGGTGGGTGGGAATTCCCCCACTCTTTATCAGCTCGACAAGATTGATCTGGCCGGTGCCGATACCCTGACCGTCGATACGACAGTTGGCCCTGTTTATATCGATATGACGGCTGACGGAAGCCATCCTCAGCTCAGTATTACCCTCAGAGACACAGCTAAAATTCTCAATGTCCGCACAGATGGGCAAGCTCCCCGTGTCGGAGACTTACGAATCAAGGCTAGAGCGGATAACTTGGTCCGGCTGTATGATCAGAGCTGTATTCAGAATGCCTTTCTGTGGATTTGGCGAGACGAACTACGCCTTATGACTTCGGGACCGGGCTGCCCTAGCGGGAGAAATACGAACTTTGAAGGAGTTGCTTGGGTCGAAGCGATTCTCAGCTCCAAAAACGCAGCGGGTAATCGAAACGTCAACTTTCTTGGCTATACCGGTCAAGAGTACGACACGCTCGTGACTCCAGGGGCCACCTCTGGCATTGCTGTTCCTGAAGATGTATCGAGTCTTTCCGATTTGCTGAAATATACAGATTGGCCTGCTCGCTACCGATTCGGGGACGTACTCAACTGGCAGCGTATCCGGTTGTAACGGACCATCTCTGTTCGCGTGAATTTAGAGATTGGAGACTGTTGGCTAAGAGCTATGACTGAAATTTACAGCTCGAACGGCAAGTAAGATTTTATCAATGTCGGCTAGCGGGTTCGCGGCGACAGAACGTAGCCAATGTGCGCCTTGAACTGTGCATGTTGATAATATTCCAGAAGGCAGACTCGCATAAAAATCTTGCGTCGTTCCCAGAGTCGGTTTAAACAAGGTCACTCCAGTCCTGGGCATGCCCCATAGCTCGAAGTGTTCATCATCAGCAATTTTCTCGGCAAAATGGTTCGCGAGCATCATTGCTCGGTCAATGCGTTCGACCATTCCTCTGCGGCCCCAAGCGATCAGGGTTGCGAGTAGAGGTATTGCTGCAGCGCCTCGTGAACCTTGGAGCCCGATATTGGGTTCAGCCAGGTATCCACTGCTGAGGCTGATTGCAGGCGTGACATATTCAGGGTTACGGAAAAGGATAAGTGCCGAGTCTTTCGGTTGAAAAAGCCACTTATGAGCAGAGATTGTCACTGAGTCGGCTGCTTCGATTCCATTAAGTAAGTGGGAATACGTTGGACTCAAACGAAGTGGTCCGCCCCAAGCTGCATCAATATGGGTCCAAGCGGCACGACCCGCAAGCTCTAATGGATCAATCATCCCGGTGGTGGTTGTCCCGGCTGTGAGAACTAAGCAAGCATCTGTCAGATTGCCTAGGTGCTTGGGGTCAAGTTGCTGATGCTTATTGGTTGCAATTTCTTCATAGGGTAAGCCCAAGATTAAGGCCGCTTTGCGAATGCTCAAGTGTGCAGATTTAGAGGCAATGACTCGACGAACCCTTCCTGCATCTCTTGCTGCCCACAGTGCCGTCAAGTTGGAAATTGTAGATCCAGAGCACATGTGACCCCCACCCATTCCAAAAAACGGAGTCAGCCAACGGATCACTCGCTGCTCAGCTTCAGTCGCAAATGGTGCTGTTTCTTGATGGAGAAGATTCTGATTGAGCCGGGCATTCCAGAGGGCCATTGCCCAGGTAATCCAAGGCGTTGGTGGATCCATATGGGCAAATGCATCTGATGCATCTAGTTTTGCTGCACCGCCCAAGACGTGAGGAGCGAGCAAATCAAGCGTCCTGTTCTCGCCTACCCCCATCTCTGGAAGAGTCTCTGGCAGATCATCTGGGTCTGGTGGGATCTGACGTAGTAAAGCAACGGCTCGGTCTAAGTCCGTACTGGATCTAAAGCTGTGATCATACCCATTCATATGTAAACCCTTGATGTTGTAATTCTAGCGATTTGGCTTAGTTTAGTCGGGACTTCCGGGGCCTGCTTTGAGCCTTAGTTGCCAGGGTGACTACCCAAAATCATTCTTTACAAAAGGGCCATCTTTCCAGAGCATAGGAAAGGACACAAACCCCTGTTGGAGAAGCAATCCGTGGAAAGAACATTTTTAGCTGTCAAACCTGATGGCGTACAGCGAAGCTTGGTAGGCGAAATTATCAGCCGCTACGAAGCGAAGGGGTTTACCCTAGTGGGGCTGAAACTGATGCAGGTGAGCCGAGAACTGGCAGAACAGCATTACGGAGAGCATAAGGAAAGGCCCTTTTTCCCTGGACTGGTAGACTTCATTACCTCTGGTCCAGTGGTGGCAATGGTTTGGGAAGGTAAAGGGGTCGTCGCTGCTGCTCGTAAGGTGATTGGATCTACGAATCCTCTTGAGTCGGATCCAGGAACTATTCGCGGCGATTTTGGTGTGGATATTGGCCGCAATATTATCCACGGATCTGATGCGGTGGAAACGGCCCAGCGTGAGATTGACCTATGGTTCAAGTCTGAGGAGTTGGCAGCTTGGGAACCTACTTTGACCCAGTGGATTTACGAGTAGATTTCTAAGCTTTACTCGTTGACGGCCTGAGGTTCTTCTCGCGTTCGCTCACTTAGTTCAGAGATTAGGGTGGGTAGCTCGGAAGCCTCAGGTTCTTCGTCTGGTGCTGATGTAGATAAAGGATCGGAGTCATCGGGTTCACGTTTGGAAAATCCCCAGGCGAAGATGGTTGCGATCGCAACGACCATGACCCACTGCGGCGGCACCAAACTATCATTGAAGACCTTTACTAATAATCTGAGGCCCACTAGGGCGACCGTGACATAACCCGCATCCTGTAGGCGAGGATAAATTTCGAGCCAGCGAATGAACAGCTCTGCCATGAAACGCAGCGTGATAATGCCAATTACGCCCCCAGCGACCACTAACCAGCGATTGTCAGAAAGCGCAATTGCTGTCGTAACGCTATCTAAAGAAAAAGCAAGGTCCGTAACTGCAATCATTGGAATGGCCTGCCACAGGGACTCAAACCGAGGACCATGATGTGAATCATCTTCGCCATCATTTGAGCGGAAGTAGTCAATCGCAAGCCAGAGAAGATAGCCTGCCCCTAACAGCTCAAACTGCCAGAACTTAATGACCCAGGTGGCTGTGAAAATGAGCGCCATCCGCATACCGAAGGCTGCGATCAGACCCAAGTTGAGCGCGCGACGCTGCAGATCGGGTCCCTCCAGTCCCTTCACAAGTGCAGCCAGTGCAATTGCATTGTCCGCCGATAGCACCGCCTCAAGAGCAATCAGGATTACGATGACTAAAATCGCGTCAAACCCAGCCTGAGGGGAAATTTCTATAACCTGATCAACCATGGAGACCTGATAAGCGCAGCAAAAAAATAAAAATATAGACAGCAAGCGTCTACTCTTATCTTCAACCTAACCTTAAATGCTAGTTCTCTGCATAGCAGATTTTTACGGCTTAACTAAAGAATGCGGCTTGAGAGTCGTTCACTTAGATCTCCTGATGGCGTTGAAGCCCGTGCCAGCAGACCGCCTTGAGAATGTTTCATCATGTAACAAACCATTCCCCTTTGCCCCGATTTGACCGACATTATGAACTAGTTAGACTCAGAAAAAAGGAGTTTTTTAGTATGCCTTTATCAGATGTGCAAATCATTGCGGCTTTATTGGTTGCTCTAGTGCCTGCTGTTTTAGCAATTAATCTTGGCTCTGCACTTTCAAAATAGTCTATTCACAATATTTGAGTCTATCTAGACATTCCTTGTCGCTGAGGTGCTCCTGGCCTCCGTTTTTTAGTAGGTAGGCTCAATCTTGACGCTAAGCGGCTCAGTTCCTTGATTCAGCAAGAGCAAGAATCATAAATCGATATGAGCCAGCTTTGTCTCATCAATTGCTTGCGTTTAGAGAATGAGTTCGCTAGACTGGCGGCACGTTAGGGGGCTCGCTTAAAGGACGTCGCTAACCGCTCTTAGCCGTTTTTTAGTTGTTCAAAGCCTATAGCTGACGGGCTGCTTTTTGATATGCATTCAAAGCTTATTCTAGCGTGAGTCAAGGCTCATTACGCCCTTGATCCTTTCTCTCAAGCTTTAATCTACGTCTAATATCCGTAATGTTTTGATAGTCACCTAGCCCGTGACTCAGTAATTATGAGTGCCCTCCCCAAATCTATTGCGCAAGCTCCTCCTGCAGCTTCTCTCAGGCAGATTCATTCGTCCAAAGGCCGTCCTCAGCAGAAGACGCAGGCCCTAGAGGCTGTTTTCATATTGGGGCTAAATAGTCTGTTGGCTGGCGTTGGGATTTATACACTCTGGAATTTGGTACCGCACCAGCTGGCGCAACATCAAAAGCTACAGGCGCTGCAGTCTGAAACTGCGCAAACCACCCGTCGTGTTGAGCAACTCAAGGGCGATTATCAGAGAAGCTTTTCTGTCCATGAGCAGAAACGAATTGCTCGGGATCAAGGATATTTAACGGGCGAGAAGAAGCTTAAGGTTAATTGGCAGAAGCCATAGGAAAAGCTTATTTCTATGGGATGCAGCTTGCGTGGAAGCTCTGATGGTGCCAGTAAGAAGGGCGCAGGCTAATGTGCTCGCTAGGCTCTTTGTATGGGCCATTGCTGGGTGCGTTCTGGCGTTTGAAAAACGACCCCACACGGTGGGCATTATGCTCCGGTGAGAGATAAGATGGTGGCTCTCTTATTTCTAAATCATTACCCGTGAGCAGCGCTCAGAATAATGAGGTCAGTTCTCCTTATCCTCAGGCAGACTTTTTGAAACAACCAGAACCGGTTGTTTTTTTCTGTTGTCAAGGCCAGGGGGACTATGGATTGATCTCAATTAGCCCCAACGTTGAATGTCAGTGGGGCTATACAGCGCAGGAGTGCTTAAATAATGCCAGTCTTTGGCTAGAGCAAATTCATCCTGAAGATCTAACCATCTTTAGGAAAAAATTATGCTGCTTAAAACTGGAGGAGCCACAGGCTTTTGAATATCGACTTCAGCATCAAGATGGTTCTTATTGCTGGCTCCACACCCACCTGATCTTGACTGCAGAATCTGACGGGAGTGCCTTAGCTATTCGGGGGTATAGCCAAGATGTTACGAGCCAAAGGCAGCTTCAGCTAGAGAATCAGCTCCTGAAGAGTGTGGTGAAGTCGAGTTCGCATGTGCTGGTTCAGTCCCACTATCGGACCGGCATGACCAAGGCTCTGGCCGTTGTGGGGGCTGTGATGGGGGTTGACCGAGCCTATATCTGCGAGTGCCATCCTTCTCCAGATGTAGATCAAGAGTCGGTGACGATGAGCTTCGCTTGGTTCCGTGAGGGATGGTCTATCTCTTTGGAACAGATGCCCTGGCGGCATCAATCATTTACTGAACTTCAGCAGATGTCGGGTTATCAAGACTTGGTGACGAAAGGATACTTCGTCGGCATCACCCGATCTTTACCGGACTGCGAACAGCCTTTGTTCTCACGAGCTAGTATTTGCTCAACCCTATGGTTGCCGATCGAGTTAGATCACCATTTTTGGGGATTTATTGGGTTAGATCACTGCCAAGCCGAGCGTCAATGGATTCCGGAGTCTATTAGCCTGCTGCGGACTTGGGCCGCGATTATCGGCGGTGCGCTTCGGCATCATCAGAGTGAGGAACAGCTTGTTCATGATGTCTTCCATGATTCACTCACGGGGTTGCCAAACCGAGCCTTGTTCCTCAACCGGTTAGAGCAGTCTCTGCGACGATCACAGCGTCATCCCCACCGCATATTCGCGGTGCTGTTTCTTGATCTCGATGGGTTTAAGGCGATTAATGACACCTTGGGACATCAGGTAGGAGATCAGCTTTTAGTTGCGATCGCAAAACGTTTAGCAAGCTGTTTGCGTCCTGGCGACACCGTTTCAAGGCTCGGCGGCGACGAATTTGTGGTTTTACTGAACGACCTCCAGGGTATGGGGGACGCCACTATTACTGCCCAGCGTCTTCGCTATCAAGTCTCCCGTGCATTTCAGCTTGGAGAACACGAGGTCTTTACCGATATCAGCGTCGGCATTACGCTGAGCAGCTATGGCTACACCACAGCAGCGAAGATCTTAGAAGATGCCGACCGCGCCATGTATGAGGCGAAAACAGCAGGCAAAGGACGCTATCGTCTCTTCAGTCAAGAGTCCTGAATATTTTGAAGCTGGCTCTATCCATTCTTGAACTTAAATTTGCACTCTGAAAAAATCTGCCTGATGTATCTGTAGAGAGCCTCACAGCGCGACGGAGATTTGATAGAGTACTAATCGAAGGTTATAGCCAGAGGCAGGAACGTGCGCGCAAAATATCAGAAGCGGATGGCCGGACTCGTCGCCAGCGGACTCAGCGCAGTGGCCTTGTTGCACAGCCCTGCAAGCTGGGGACAAGATCCCTTCCCAGAGATTGAAACGCCATCAGAGACCGAATCGCAGCTGCCGACAGCGCCCGCATCTGCCGCCGATCTGATCCCCCTTAATCCTGACCCAAAGCTCCTGGATGTTCCAACAACGGAAGAGCAGGTCACTATCGACTTAGATCAGCCCATCACCTTAGAGCAGGCTTTAGAACTTGCTCAACGCAACAATCGAGATGTGCAGGTTGCTGAACTGCAGCTGCAGCAGAGCCAATCCGAACTCCGAGAGGCTGAGGCGGCTCTGCTGCCAACCGCTTCAGCACAGGCTGGGTTTACGCGTAATGAGATACTTATCAGTCCTGATACTCCTGATATTCCTTCCCCTATTCCTGGTGGTCCTGTCACTCCTGGGGTCTCTACCACAGGCGTCACTGACACCCTCAGTACGAGCGTACAGCTTAGTTATGATGTATTTACCTCAGGGCAGCGATCGGCCAGTATCCGCGCTGCTGAAGCGGCTATCCGTGCTGCCGAAGATACGCTAGACACTGAACTACAGGATCTGCGACTGGATGTCTCCAATGACTACTACGACATGCAGCAGACCAACGAACTAGTGCGGATTGCCCAAGCCTCCGTTGACAACGCCCAAAGGAGTCTACAGGATACCCAAGCCCTAGAGCGGGCCGGGCTGGGAACGAAGTTTGACGTTTTGCAGGCTGAAGTTCAGCTTTCAGACCTGCAGCAACAGCTTACAGAGGCCATCGGTCAGGAGGAAATTACCCGCCGCCAACTGAGCGAGACCCTCAGCATCAGGGAAACTGCTACCCTCTCAGCCGCTGATCCTGTTGAGACCGCAGGGACTTGGCCGCTCTCGCTAGAAAAGAGCATTGCCCTTGCCCTCCAAAATCGCTCAGAGCTTGCAGAAATTTTGGAGCAGCGCCAGATTGCTCAGCAGAACCGGCGATTGATTCGGGGCAGCTTTGGGCCTCAGGCCAGCGTCTCCGCTAGCGCTTCCTTTGCAGAAGACATTGGTGATGATCTCTCAGGCCAGTTGGGCTACACTGCGGGTGGACAGGTGACCAAGCTGATCTTTGATGGCGGTGCGACCAGGGCCAATGCTAAACAGCAGGAATTGAGCGTTGCCATTGCCGAGACCCAGTTTGCCAACTTTAAGAATCTAGTCCGCTTTCAGGTTGAGCAAAACTACTTTACCCTCAAGTCCAGTTTTGACAATATCCAAACCAATGAGCGGGCTGTTGAGCAGGCAGAAGAAAGTCTCCGGTTGGCCCGTCTGAGATTCCAGGCCGGAATCGGTACCCAGCTTGAGGTCAGTAACTCTGAAACGGACCTAACGCGAGCACAGAGTAACCTGCTTTCAGCCACAATTGACTATAACCGGGCGCTCATCTCCCTCCAGCGCTTTGTGGGCCGCCGAAACATTGCTGATGCATCCTAAGTTTGACGGTTGAGCGTGGCCTCTAACGTACTGAGTAGGGAATGTCCGGCCATAATGCTGCTGGACAGCAGGTAGTGATTGTCATTGACATAATGAATCGTTTCAAAGCCGCCCCGCCGCTGGCGATCTTCTAATGACCAAAATCTCTGAACGATAGAGGTTGGCGCAATCCATCCTTCTCCTTCCACAGGGCCTAGCTGGCTGTGCTGCAGCACAAAGGTATAGTGGCGGGCTTCGCTATCTAGCCGCCCTTTATATTTCATAATCAGGTCTGAACCCGGCGATGGCCCTAGAAACAAGAGCTTGCTGATCATGGTAAACCAGTTGTCTTGGCTCCAAGCTACTAATATTTTCCCTTCAATGGGCTGTGGAGCCTGATCGCGTTCAAGCCAGTGCCCTTTGAAAGTCCAGCGACCTGCATCCATCAAAAACGTATGTTTCATAATGGCAGTCCTCTTGCAGTACCTGAGGAGGCGAAGGATCGCGTCGTTCTTCGTGCCCGATTGAGTTGGCTATCTTCTATAGGGTTAAGGTTCATGGCATGTTCCCAACAGTGTCGATCGTTTGGCTCCAGTTACAGCCGGGAGGTTGCCAGGAATCTGGTGGTGATGCCAATAGGCTAAAACCGCAAATGCGATCGCTTCCTTCGCATCAGCATTTAGCCCCACTTCATCGGTGGTTAGTACTGGAATGCCTCCCAGCCTCAGCGTTAGGCGCTGCCGCAGGTAGTGATTGAGGCTGCCGCCCCCCGCCAACAAAACTTGGTCGGGCAGCTGCGGCAAAAACTGGGTGTAGTTTAGAGCAATGGAGGCGGCTGTCAACTCCGTTAGCGTGGCTATAATATCGGCTTCACTGAGCTGATGGGCCTGTGCTTCCTGTAGGCGGCTCTGCAAATACTGGGGGCTAAACAACTCGCGCCCGGTGGATTTAGGGGGTGGCTCGGCAAAGAAAGGATGGGTCAACCACTGATCGACTAAGGCTTGACAGGGGGTTCCGCTAGCGGCCCAGGCTCCGTCCCGGTCATAGGTCTGCTGGCCATCAGAAAACTGCTGTACGGCTAAGTCGATCAATACGTTACCGGGGCCAGTATCCCATCCCTGTACGCCAACGCCCAACTGTTCTGGGGTTTTCAAGGGGGGTAAAAAGGTGACGTTTCCCATGCCGCCAATATTTTGAACACAGCGAGACTGTTGAGCATCGCTGAGCAGGCATAGGTCAACTTTAGGAACCAAGGGTGCTCCCTGGCCGCCAATGGCTAAGTCAGCAGCCCGAAAGTTGCTGATAGTGGCAATGTTTGTTCGTTGGGCGATCAGCTCTCCTCGACCGAGCTGCAGGCTATATCCCAGGATATCCGGCATCGGGGGGCGATGGAAAACGGTTTGTCCATGGGAGCCGATTAAGGTTGCCGGTGAATGGCCCTGCTGAATGTTGAGAGCCGCTTGGGTAAATGCAGTTGCGATCGCATCATCTAATTTAGCCAACTGCTCAACCGTCAACCTCTCCCCGGCGCAGACCGCCAAGATTTGCTCCCGCAGATCTGCAGGATAGGAATAGGTCTCGAAGGCCAGCAGATTTACCTCTAAATCAATCTCTTGACCACAAATGTTAACCAAAGCCGCATCAATCCCATCGACTGAGGTACCACTCATCAACCCCACAACGCGAGTCATAGAACTATTCGACCGCATTCTCAGCCCGCAGGCGCTCTAGACAAGCCTCATCGGGATCAACCTCCAGTTCAGCATCCCGGAAGTCAGCCCCAGAGAAGTCAGCCTCACACAGCGTTGCCCCCTGTAGTTGTGTATCCCTGAGCGTTGCCTGGGTTAGATTAGCGCCCTTGAGAGCCGCACCCTGCAAATCAGCGCCGTAGAGATAAGCAGCCGTTAGATTGGTATCCTCCAAATTGGCATCAGCCAAATCACTCAGCATCAGATAGGTATTTTGCAAATTGGCACCCTGCAAATTGGCACCCTGCAAATTTGCATTGATTAGCACCAGACCGCTCAGGTCAGCACCGCTCAGATCGCAACCTTGGCAAGCATTAACCTCTAAAAGCTGAGCAACATGGTCAATATCTTCAGCCATCGTTGACGGCATCCATACTGCCATTCCAGAAACACAGGCAAAAGTGAACAGAATAGATTTAATCATTGGAGTCATGGGAATTTTGCACAAACGATTAGGTGATCTTAGCCAAGTTTCACAGCAGTTCCGGTCCCGGTAATCAACAACAGCACTCCCGTATCGTCCAGGTTAATTGTATCCGTGTCGATACTCACGCCGATCACCGCATCCGCCCCCAGCTTCTGAGCACGCTTTTCCAGCTCGGCAATGGCATCCTTCTGCCCTCGTTCGAATACCCGTTCGTAGCTACCAGTCCGCCCTCCCACAATATCTCGAATCCCTGCGAAGAAATCTCGAATAGCGTTACTGCCATACACCACTTCAGCCGTCACAATCCCCAGATAGCTCGTCACATTAGCGCCCTGCAGAATATCCGTTGTTGTCACAATCATCTCAATACTCCCCAATAAACTTTCTTCATCATGCAGGACAGGGATAAATAAACCTCATCATGCAGAGAAATGTAACAGGTCCAGATCCGTAGAAAAACGGAGATTTCTCCTGCATGATCACTGGACATAAGCCTTGGGAATACTCAATAACAGCAGCATTGATTTGATTTAAGGATTCCAGACCTGTAACAGCAGCATCTAGGAATCATATTGTGTGATTAGTCTTTGAAGGACCTCCCGATGAAACGAGCAGTGAGTGGCGAAATTTCAACAAGAAATGACGCAGTTAATATCCTCAAACAGCTATCAGAGCAGAAGAAAGACGGTTGTTTAGAAGTTTCATTTAACTCCGTCACCTGGTACCTTTACTTTGAACAAGGCCAGCTTATTTATGCCACCTATTCCATCGAACCTATTGACTTGCTAGATAATCATCTTCGCAAGTTGAGCCGTGACGTTCAAGGAATTACTAGTGACATCCGCACCCAAGTTCGCATTAACTTTGCAGCGGAGACCGCTTCAGAGACAAAACTTCGCCCCGACTACCAAGCTATTTCCTGGCTCGTCCTCACCAAGAATCTTTCTGCATCAGATGCTGCAACCTTAATTTCTACCGTTGCTGTAGAGGTTCTGGAATCGTACCTACGCCTTAACAAAGCACGTTATACTCTCAAACCAAAAACGAGCGAACTGCCCATTTACTGTCGTCTTGACCTCTCGGCAGTACTCACGAAAGCCAATGAGCGTAATCAAGCATGGCAAGCGTTGTCTCCAGCCATCACCTCTCCCTATCAATGCCCTAAGTTAGCCCCTCAAAGTGGCGCTCATCAAAAGTATGCGGCAGCCCAAATTCAAAAGCTCCAGAAAATTCTTAGGGGCTTTAGCTTTCGACATCTGGGCGTTCTTCTCAACCTTGATGAGCTGAAATTGGCTCAAAACCTACATCCACTGATTCAGGACAAGGTTGTTGTCTTGAGCGACCCGGCAGCCCCCTTCAATCAGCTCCCTAAGTTTGATGGGCAGGCCACTAACCCAGCCGCAGTGAGACAGCCTCAGCCAAACTCACAGCTCAATAATTTAGAAAAAATTTCCGTCGCTCAGAAGCAACATACGATTGCCTGTATCGACGATAGCCCCTCTATCTTGAATACGATTAATCGTTACCTACAGGGACAAGACGTATCTGTGGTCATGATTGATGATCCCGTAAAAGCCCTTGTTCAAATCATTCGGGCCAAGCCCGACTTGATCTTGCTGGACGTTGGTATGCCTTGGGTTGATGGCTATGAATTGTGCCGTTTAATTCGCAAGAACTCTCGATTCAAGAACACACCAGTGGTGATGGTAACCGGCAATACAGGTTTAATCGATCGGGCAAAAGCAAAAGTTTCAGGTGCCACTGACTATATGACAAAACCCTTTACCCAGCCCGATCTTTTAAACATGGTTTTTAGACACTTGACTTAATTGGATTTCAAGATTTATTACACCGATGAATGGGTACCCTAAATTAGTAGGAAATGTATCTGAATTCATCACTTTTTCTAAGTGAACCTTAAGGACTCTAGCTATGCGAACCGTATTAGTGGTAGACGACGATCTATCCATCCTAGAATTAATCATGGGCTACCTTCGAGCTGAAGGTTACTCTGTGATCAGTGCAACAGATGCAAAAGAAGCGCTCAATAAGGCAATTTCTCAAAAGCCTGATGTGGTTGTTACCGATGTTGTAATGCCAGGAATGAGTGGCTTTGAACTATGCCGAAGCATCAAGAAGAACGAAGAAACTCGATCGTTGCCCGTCGTTATTTGTACTTCAAAAAATCAAGAGTTAGATCGACTTTGGGGCATGAAGCAGGGCGCTGATGTCTTTATTACTAAGCCCTTCGGCCGCGAAGACTTACTAAAAGCTGTTCGGTCTGTGGTGGCTTAAGACAATGAACAGCATCGACATTTCCCCTCAGCCAACTTCTCTCAAAGAGGCACTGGGTGAACCGTATCTGCAGCTGCAGCTAACGCAGAATGTTTTGGCAACTCTGCCCATGGAGCACGCCCAAGAAGCATTGGTGGTTGCAGCGGATACCTTGACCCCTATCCCTAATATGCCTGCTGCTGTTCTGGGTTTGCTCAATCGTCGCAGCCGTGTTTTTTGGGTTGTTGATTTATCACAGGTTCTGGGATTGTCGGCCTATCGTACCAATGTGCAGCAGTACAACATCATATTGGTTCGTGTTGGTAATCGCCCTCTAGGGCTTGTCGTCCCTGAAGTGGAAGGCGTTAGACGTTTTTCAGCCGCAGCAGTGCGGTCACCTGTCGGTGCTGTTGCTCCGGCAATGGTTCCTTTCCTGCGGGGATGTATTCCTCAGCAGCAAGACATCTTATTAGTTCTCGATCCTGAGGCCATTATCAAGGCGGCAGTGTCTACTCCCAATTTTTAATATTCTTTCGAATTTTGTCCGCATTGCATTTTTTGAGGTAGTTTCCCATGCATGACCAGCTCAATCCCCCTTCTGTCTCTGAAGAGACAAATCAGCAAGATACTCTGCTCGAATCAAGCCAGTCTCCTGATAGTTTCTCCACTGATGTTGATGGCCAAGAGACGTTGATTTCGGTTTCAGAGCTTGAAGCCTTCTCTGACAAAAATGAGGCAGAGGAAGTAGAAATCTCTGATACAAGTGCAGAACGGGAAATTAACTCAGACAAGCAGAAATCTGCTGCGATAACCAGCGGCCTAACCTATCGTGGCGGTTCATCTGGCGACTCTGCAACCTCTTACAGTCAAAGATTTTTTCAGCTACCTATTAAGCGTAAGCAACTGTTCGCGACGGGTGCTTCGATCGTCTCTCTCGGTATCTTAATCGTAGCGGGCGGAAGTGTTTTCAACAGTACACTGCAAACGAAGCAAATCGAGCAGACTGAAACTGAATCAAGCACCATCCTTTCTCTTGTTGAAGGAGACAACGCCAAAAATGATCTACCTGCGATTGCTACAACCCTTAACGCATTTCCCGACGGTTTCAGCGCAATCTTGAAGCAACAGGGTGATGGTAGTTTTAGAGTTATATCCGCAGCACTCGAAGGACAACCCCTAGAGCCTGAAATGAAGAAACAGCTTGAAAAGTCCAGCATTTCTTTAATTCAAAAAGCTGTAGCCGTTTCAGGAGAAGTTGCAACAGCTAAGATTTCGCTAGATGGTCAATCCTACAACGTTGGCGCGGTTAGAATGGCTGGGCAAGGCGTGGTTAGAGTGCCTGGGCAAAATACTGTGGTTCTTAGAGGATTATCCCAGGCCAGCATTAGCAATGTATTGCAGCGAAGCTTAACTCTTCAGCTACCTCTGGGACTTTTATTAATGGCCCTCAACGTTGGCCTTGCCCTTTTGATTGCTCGCTCTCTGCTAGAACCAATTACTGATCTACAGCAGGTTACGCGAAAGTTTTCAGAAGGAGATCGTAATGCTCGAGCCAAGATTTTCTCTACTGATGAAGTGGGCGAGCTCGCTAGCAGCTTTAACCTTTTAGTCGAGGATATTTCAAGGTCAGAAAAAGCATTAGCCGAAGAAGCCAAGAAATTTGCTCTCGCTAGTCAACAAGCTGAAGCAGTAGTCGAAGAACAAAAACAACAAAATACAACACTTCAGTACGACTTATTCCAGCTTCTGTCAGAAGTAGAAGAAGCCTCTGATGGCAACTTAACGGTTCGTGCTGACACCACTGAAGGACAAGTTGGGGTTGTTGCTGACTTCTTCAACTCTATTGTGGAGAGCATGCGCGACGTTGTAACCCAGGTGAAAGACTCAACTACCCAGGTTAACTCAGCTTTGGTCGAAGATGAGGAAGCGATGGGTGAACTGGCTGAACAATCCCGCAAACAGGCGCAAAAAATTCAGCGAATGCTCACCTTTGTTGAGCAAATGGCCCAATCTATTCAAGAAGTATCCGTTAACGCTCAACAAACAGCTGACGTTGTTCGCTCTGCCTCTTCTAACGCAGAAGCGGGTGGAGAAGCGATGGACCTCACCGTACAAACCATTGTGGAACTGCGAGAAACCGTTGCCGGAACAGCCAAGAAGGTGAAGCGCTTGGGTGAATCCTCACAGCAGATTTCTAAAGCAGTCTCGCTCATTAACCAAATTGCACTACAGACCAACTTGCTCGCCATCAACGCTAGTATTGAGGCCGCTCGTGCCGGTGAAGAAGGTCGGGGCTTCGCAGTGGTTGCGGAAGAAGTCGGTGCTTTGGCGGCCCAGTCTGCTGCTGCGACCAAAGAGATTGAGCAAATTGTAGACACGATTCAAATGGAAACCAGTGAAGTGGTCAATGCCATGGAAGTGGGTACAGCCCAGGTGGTCGCCGGTACAGGTCAAGTTGAAGCTGCGAAGCAAAGTCTAGGGCAGATTATTGAAGTGTCTCGACAGATTGATCACTTGGTACAGGCCATCTCAGACTCCACAGCATCCCAGACTCAAACCTCTGAGATGGTGACGAATTTGATGAAAGAGGTGGCTAAAGTCTCTGCAAATACCTCAACTGCATCTACCAAAGTTGCAAGTTCTCTAGAGGGAACAGTGAGCGTTGCAAAACAGCTTAAGGCTTCTGTAGACAGCTTTAAAGTTGAAGCCTAAGATTCAATCCACTGAAAATCACACATTAAGGAAGAAAAGGAAGCATCCATGTCAGGCAACGGCGAGATTTATAGCATCACTTTAGTGAACGAAACGGAGGGTTTAAATACCACCATTCAAGTTCGCGAGGATGAATATATCTATGATGCAGCCGTGGCTCAGAACGTCGATATCCCTGTCTCTTGCTGCGCAGGTGTATGTGTCACCTGCGCAGGCAAGATCCTTGAGGGCGATGTTGATCAAGAGCATAACTTCCTGAAGCCGGATGAACTAGAAGCAGGCTTCGTTTTGACTTGTCGCGCTTACCCACAGTCTAACTGTGTTATTCAAACGCACCAGGAAGACAGTCTGCTGGCGCTCTACTGAGTCACTGGCAAGATGCCGCTGCGGAACACCCGTATATATCAAAGATCAAGATTGGGACCCAGAGATTAACCATGCCCCAGGATAGCGAACAAGAAGTACGCCTCCAGTTTTTAGAGGAAGCGCGAGAACATCTAAACACCATTGAGACCGGCATTATGGGTCTCGGAACCGATGGTGTCAACCGTCAAACCTTCGACGGCATTCTCCGTGCAGCTCACTCCATCAAAGGTGGAGCAGCGATGATGGGGTTTACCACCCTCAGCCACATTGCTCACCGCATGGAAGACTTTTTCAAAGTCTTAAAGGTGGGTAAAGCTGAACTCACGGATGGCGAGCTGGAACAGTTACTCCTGAAGAGTATTGACTTGCTCAACCAGATTATTGCCATTAATCGTCAAGGGCAATCCATTGAAGAAGAATGGCTAACGGCCCATGTTTCACCGACCTTTGATCAGCTGCATGAGCGACTCGGCGACCCGCAACCTGAAGATGAAGCTAGCTTGCTAGCTGAAGATGAAGGTGGGCAAGATATGGCTGTCATGCTGTTTGAAAGTGAGGTCGGGGCAACACTTGAGCGGCTGGAAGAGCTGTTGAATCAAGAAAATCCCGCCTGTCTGGCAGAAGAATTTGATATCGCAGCTCAGGAACTCGGTGGCCTGGGAGAGATGCTGGACATGCAGGCTTTTGTTGATCTCTGCCAATCGGTTGTTGATCATCTAGAAGCCGCTGAGGGTAACGCTCAAGTCGAGGTTGCTCACGCCGCTCTTCAGGAATGGAAGCGATCGCAAGCCATGGTCCTGATTGGGCAAAAATCAGCTATCCCTTCTGCTCTTGATCTCGGCTTATCCCCCACCGTCGTCCCAGCTGATCAGCAAGAAGCCGATGCGCCTATCCCTGCTCCAGCTCATGATCTTGACACTGCCGACCTGGGCTTATTCTCTTCAGAGAGCTTGTTCCCAGATGCAGCAGATCTAGAATCGTTTATTCCTGAAGCCACAGAACCAGTACAGCTCAATGCTGAGACTGAATGGGACAACTTACTTCCTGAGCCATCGGAAGATGAAGCCGTAGAAGCATTCTCTGAACTTGAGGACTTTGTCCTCACAACTTCAGAAGCAGAAGAAGATATCAGTATACCCACGGCTGAGCCAGCTGTAGAGCCAATTGCAGCAGTCCAACAACAGAAAAAGCGCGATTCTGCAAAAGCCTTTGAGCCAGCTCAAGAACAGGCGGCCCCTGAGCGAACCATCCGAGTTCCTGTTAGCCAATTGAGCCAGTTGAGTGAACTCTTTGGTGAACTGATTATCGAACGTAATGGTCTGAAACTACAGCTGCATAAGATCCGTGAGCTGATGGGGCTGATGGGGCAGAGAGTTCAGGCTTTAGATCAGGCTAATTTCCGACTTAGATCAACCTACGACCACGCTTCAACTCAAAGTGCACCCAAACTGGTAGCCGCAGCTTCTGGAGCCAGTAGCCCAAACTCTGACCTTGCTCTCACCAGCTTGGCGGATTTCGACCTCTTAGAAATGGATCGATATAGCGGCCTCCACCTGCTCTCTCAAGAGTTGATGGAAACTGCGGTTCAGATTCGAGAGGTCACAAATGATATCAACACCAACCTCAACGAAGCGGATCAGACCGCAAGAGCTCTGACCGTCACATCCAAAGAACTGCAGACCAGCGTGACTCAGGTTCGCATGCGTCCACTGTCTGATATCTTGGGTCGCTTTCCTCGCATGTTGCGGGATCTTTCTCTTCAGCATGGCAAGGATGTCACCTTAGAGGTGATCGGTGGTTCAACACTGGTTGATCGCTCCATTCTAGAAGCTCTAAACGATCCGTTAATGCACCTGATTCGCAACTCCTTTGACCATGGGATCGAAGATTCAGAAACCCGCATTGCCCAAGGTAAAGATCCTCAGGGTGTGATCAAGGTTCAGGCGACCTATCGAGGCAACCAAACCCTAATCACAATTAGCGACAATGGCGCAGGCATTAACCTCGATAAGGTTCAGGCACGAGCCATGCAGCTTGGTATTGACCAAGAGACCCTCGATGCTGCCTCTAAAAGTGATCTGTTAGATCTCATTTTCGAGCCAGGCTTCAGCACCGCAGGACAGGTCACAGACCTTTCTGGTCGAGGCGTGGGTATGGATGTGGTGCGAACCAATCTGCAAAATGTTAGAGGTGCGATTTCGGTGAACACAGAGGCTGGTATTGGCACCACCTTTACTCTCTCTGTGCCCTACACATTATCCGTTGTCCGGGTTTTGCTAGTGGAAAGTGCCAATATGTTGCTGGCTTTCCCCACTGATTCCGTTGAAGAAATTACCCTCCTCGACCCCAAGCAAGTTCTTGCCCACATCGACCAGGGCGCAATTCGGTGGAATGACACGGTCATCCCGATGATGAAACTAGAACAGTGGCTTAGCTTTCCTACCCCGCCCAGACAGCCGGATACGGAAGAGGCTCCTCTCATCAATGCGCCGATGGTGCTGATGCTCAATAAAGGAGACGACCTCGTCGCTATGACAGTTGACCGGTATTGGGGTGAGCAGGAAGTGACGGTCCGACAGGTGGAGGGTGAAATTCCATTGCCTACTGGATTTGCTGGCTGTACGATTTTAGGTGATGGCCGCATCGTCCCGCTCATGGATGCTGTGGGACTGCTCACTTGGATTGAGGACCAGCAGGCCAGTGGCTCTGCCATGCCTACCATTTCTAGAGATAACCTTTCTCCTGAAGCACCTGAGTTCAGCAACACTCAGCCCCAGATTATGATCGTGGATGATTCCATCAACGTTCGGCGGTTCTTGGCACTCACCCTTGAGAAGGCCGGCTTCCGCGTCGAACAAGCGAAGGATGGTCAGCATGCCCTGGAAAAACTGCAGGCAGGTCTCCGAGTTCAAGCCGTCGTCTCTGATGTTGAAATGCCTCGGCTAGACGGCTTTGGTTTTCTGGCCCATGTCAAGTCACAGCCGGATCTCAAGCAGATTCCGGTAGTGATGCTCACGTCTCGTAGTGGCGATAAGCACCGGAACTTGGCAATGACCCTCGGTGCAACGGACTATTTCTCCAAGCCGTTCCGGGAGCAAGAACTGCTGGAAACGCTTCATCGCCTGGTTCAGACGGGTGCGTAATTTCTCTTTCTCTTCATTACAGTTTCATGGATAGGTGACCTATGGCTATTTTGTCTTCTGCGCGGTCGCGGCGAGGCCGCAAGGCCGAAGTAACTGAACAGTTCATTGCTTTTCGACTGCGCCAAGAATGGTTTGGGCTACCCATTGAGTCGGTTTATCGTGTGGTCACGATGGGCAAAGTGTTTGGCGATCCAGACGAAACAGGCGTTGGACTAACTCGCTATCAAGATCAAGATCTCTTGGTCATTGATGTGAGTCACCGAATCTTTTCGGAGGCCTCAACTCTTCCAGCAACGGTTCCAAAGCAGAATAATGATCAGAGATCTCTGATCATTATTAAAAACTCTAAGGGTGAGTTGGTCGGACTCCCGATTGATTCCCAACCCGAAGTAAAACGGTTCTCTCGCTCCCAGTTTGTACCGTTACCGGCCACCTATGCAGCTCGCAGCAAGATCCGCTGTCTCAGCTCAATGATGGCAAAAACAGCAGAAGATACGGCTCTTTTTCTACTCGATCCTGATCAGGTCGGCGCTATTTAAGCCACGGCTGCTCTAATTGTTGCCCAACCACTTTTGAGCGTTGAGCCTCTGCATCACCCCAAAGACCAATAGGTCAAGGGTAATCTTGCGCTCGTCAATCAAGAAAGGTTCAATAATGCCAGATTTTCCCGCACGGGTGGACCAGGAGAAGGCACGCTGCTTCTTAATGTTCTCCTGTGGAAAGTAAACCGTAAACTGGCGCTGGCCCTCTTGCCAGCTTCCAGTCACCTGGTTGTCGATGAAGTCTAGCTTTATGTCGTCAACAGACTGCTCAGCAAAAGCGCTCTCTAAGGCCGGTAAATAATCTTGCTGGATAAAATCAGCAAAGGGTTTATCTTCAACGGCTGGAGGTTTCTCTTTCTTTGCTTTGGCCGTACTTTTCGGTGCGGCTTCTGCTGCAGCCTTTGTGGGCGAGCCAGATTTCTCAGCAGGTGCTTCAGATTTAGGAGTTTTTTCGTCGTCTGCCATACCAGTTCAGAGTAAGTTCAACCACCTGCGATCGCTGGGATAATACTAACCTCATCGCCATCGGCAAGGGAAGTACTTTGCCCGTCTAGAAAGCGGATATCTTCATTATTGACATAGAAGTTGACGAAGCGGCGGAGTTTGCCTTCGTCATCACAGATCCGCGCTTTGATCCCAGGACAGTTTTGCTCTAAAGATTCAAGGAGTTCAGCGATATTGGCGGCGTCACATTCGACAGTGGCCTGATTTTGGGTCAGCTTCTGTAAAGGGGTGGGAATTAAGACTTTGACGGTCATGGATTATGAGAAATGGAATATTAATTGAAGACAAAGAGACATTGAACAGTCTGCATGAATAGCTGCTGTCACGATGCTGGCCCTCAAATCCCCCATTCTGAAGGACTCTAAGATGTTGCTCTCCAAAACTAGAGGATTGCTTGAGGCAGGGCCGCGATAGTCTATACCAAGACGGGCTGCCAGTCTAAGCGCTCAAGGGTCCGGGATCGCTCTAACGCTCGCTCAAAGCTATCGAGCTTCGGCTCAATGGTTAGGGGTTCGCCAACGTATCCCTGAACGGCTTCTTGGGTTTTGAGGCCGTTGCCGGTGATGTAGACGACGGTTTTCTCGTCTGGGTCAATCTTGCCTGCTTCCACAAGCTTTTTCAAGACCGCGACTGTTGTGCCACCTGCCGTTTCAGTGAAGATACCTTCGGTCTCGGCCAACAGCTTGATGCCGTCGATGATTTCAGCATCTGTGACCGACTCAATATTGCCGTTGGTTTTGCGGGCGATATCTAGGGCATAGACGCCGTCAGCCGGATTACCAATGGCGATAGATTTGGCGATAGTGTTGGGCTTGATCGGATCAATAAAGTCACGTCCTTCGCGGAAGGCCTGGGCAATAGGAGAGCAGCCCTCGGCTTGAGCGCCACTGAAGCGAACGTCTTTTTGATCCACAAGGCCGACCTGAACGAATTCTTGAAAGCCTTTATAAATCTTGGTAAACAGGGAGCCTGAGGCCAGGGGGGCAACGATGTGATCGGGCAGTTCCCAGCCTAGCTGCTCAGCAACTTCGTACCCAAGGGTTTTAGACCCTTCAGAATAGTAGGGGCGCAGGTTGATATTGACGAATCCCCAGCCTTGAGTGTTGGCGACTTCGCTGCAGAGGCGGTTGACCTGGTCGTAGTTGCCTTCAACTGACATAACGGTGGGGCCATAGATCAAGGTGCCCATGACTTTGCCCGCTTCTAAATCAGAAGGGATAAAGACGCAGCAGTCAAGTCCAGCACGGGTTGCGATCGCAGCTGTAGAGTTCGCCAAATTCCCGGTGCTGGCGCAGGATACGGTCGTAAACCCTAGTTCTCTAGCTCGCGTAAGAGCGACAGAAACCACCCGATCTTTGAAGCTGAGCGTGGGCATATTCACCGCATCATTCTTAATGTAGAGATGCTTGAGACCTAGGCGACGGGCCAACCGATTGGATTTGACGAGGGGCGTCATCCCCGTGCCGACGTCGATGGGATCGTCTGAGGTAACGGGTAAGAAGGATCGATATCGCCAAATTGAGTTGGGGCCTGATTCGATCTGCTCTCGAGTAATGGTGCGACTGAGCTCAGAAAAATCGTAGCTAACCTCTAGAGGGCCAAAGCAAAATTCACAGACGTGCAGTGCTTGGGGTTCATATTCGGCACCGCACTCTTTACACTTGAGCCCTTTAAAGGAAGCAGTGGCGGTCCGGGAAGCAGTGGCTTGGGTCATAGGGTTTTAAATCCTAACGAGTCTGAAAATAAGGCTTGAACTCAGTCAAGTGAACTGATGGTAGCACGGGCGATCATGGGCGTCAATTATACCCGACTTTTTTGGTCGGGAATCTGTTTTTCGTAGCTAAGATAAGGCTTTGAGCGTTTTGGTAGGGCCCAAGGCTGTAATGATGATCGAAAAAATATGCTCCAGAATGGTAATTCGTTAAAGTCGAGCGAGCGAATTAGGCATTGGTGGGACAGAGCTGGCGAAAGTGATCGCCGCGACGTTCAAAGTTTTGATATTGGTCGAAGCTGGCGCAGGCAGGAGAAAGTAATACCGTTCGTGCCTGCAGTTCTCGGGCAAGCTTGATGGCTCGCGGGAGGGCGTTCTCCATTGTGTCTACGATCTCGTAGTCGATGTAGCCAAGGGTTTCTAAACGTTGAGCAAAGTTGGGGGCTGCGCGACCGATGAGCAGGACGGTGGCTGCTTTGGACTGAATGGTTCTGAGCCAGTCGGTGTCGTCTCCATCTTTGGCCTCGCCGCCTGCGATTAAAATTGCGGGACCCTCGACGGCAGCCAAACCTGTTTGGGCCGCCTCATAGTTTGTCGCTTTGCTGTCGTTTATGAAGTCGATGCCCTGCCAGGTGCAGATATGCTCCAGTCGGTGAGGAACGCCAGGGAAGTTTTGGATGGCAGTTGCGATCGCATCCCTCTCAATCCCTGCCAAATGGGCCACCGCCACCGCCATCAACAGATTCTGCTGATTGTGTGTTCCCCGCATCCGCAGCGCCTTAGTGGGCAACATCTGCTGCCCCTCCACCATTACCCATCCTGACTCTAGGTAAGCCATTGGTATGGGGGACTGCTGTGGCTTCCCCTGCGCGACCACAGCCTGGCTGCCTTGAGTACTGGTCCAAGAAGCATTCGGCCACCGAGCCATCAAACCATTGCGGAGATAATCGTCATCTCCATTCAAGACTCGCTGCTGGGAGCGATGTAATAAGAGCGCTTTAATTTCTCCGTAACGTTCAAGCGTGCCGTGCCGTTCTAAATGATCTGGGGACAACGTTGTCCAGACCCCAATGTTAGGAGCCAGGGTCGAAGAAGACTCAGACTGATAGCTACTCACCTCTGCAATCACCCAATCCGGCGTTTTGCCACTGAGAGCCAATTCACTCGCGCTGTTGCCAATATTGCCGCAGGCCGGAGCCTGTAAACCCGCCGCCTGGAAGATAGCTGCCGTAATTGCCGTCGTTGTTGTCTTGCCGTTGGTCCCTGTAATGCCCACCCAGGGACGATGCTTCAGATACCGCCAAGCCAGCTCCATCTCTCCCATCGCCTCAATTCCTTGCTCGCGAGCCGCTACCAGACTGGGCAACTGCCACGATACGCCAGGGCTTACAACGATGCGATCGGGGCGACTCATGCCTGCCGCTGCCAGCACTTCAAGGTCAAACCTAGCGCCTAAAGCAACGGTGATTCCCTCAGACTCCAGCTTTTGTTTCAGATCAGATAGCTTCTCAGACTGCCCCGCATCGCTCACTGAAACCTGCCACTTATCTTTATTCAACAATCGCGCAGCCGTGATGCCAGAGCGTCCAAGGCCAATGATATGAGCAGTGGGCATGGGTCAAGATTCAATAGGTCAATGAGCATTTCGCACCCCCTATCGTACCGTCTTGAGTTCCAGTCTCAGCGGCGACTGAAAAGCACTAACACAGATAGAAACCCGTATCCTGCTTGAGGATTGCATAAATCTCACCCAAAATCGATCTGCAATCACCTCGAAAACATTGATGGGGAAAGGCTTTCTGCCCAGCGATCGCGTAGCCCTCTGGGTTCGGCAACATGTCTTAAATTTGTATTGCAGCTTTCAACTTTCAGCGTTCGCTATGTTCAGATGGCTGAAGGTGCCTAACTATGCTGGACGAGGTGGGGATACCGTCCCTTTCGCCTTATTGAGAAGCCAAGTAACATAGAAGATATAGGGTTGTAAAACTTACTTGAGCTGAGCAGTCAGCCTCTGGTTTTGCTCACCCAGCAATATAAGGGTATTTCAGAAGTCTATTTTGTTAAGGGAAGAACGGAGTCATGGGATTATTTGACCGCGTTAGCCGAGTTGTCAGATCAAACCTCAATGCAATGGTCAGCTCTGCCGAAGATCCAGAGAAGATTCTGGAGCAAACCGTTGAGGATATGAAAGAAGATTTGGTGCAGCTGCGTCAGGCTGTTGCCCAGTCAATCGCGTCTCAAAAGCGGTTAGAGCAGCAGTACAATCAGGCTGAAACTCAGTCATCGAAGTGGTACAACAACGCTCAGCTTGCGCTTAAGAAAGGAGACGAGGGTCTAGCGCGCGAAGCCCTTTCCCGGAAAAAGACTTTCTCGGATACAGCCGCCAGCCTTAAGACTCAATTGGATCAGTCCTCGACGCAGGTTGCGAAACTGAAGCAGGGCATGACGGCCTTAGAGGGCAAGATTGCTGAAGCGAAGACCAAGAAAGATATGCTCAAGGCCCGCGCTAGAGCAGCCAAAGCCACTGAACAGATCAATCAAGCCATGGGTGGCATGGACCCAGCTAGCGCCATCAGTGCCTTTGAACGTATGGAAGATAAGGTGCTGAGTATGGAGGCTCAGTCTGAAGCGGTCGCGGAACTGGCCGGCGACACACTAGACTCTAAGTTTGCTGCGCTAGAGGCTGGAGGCGATGTTGATTTCGAGCTGCAGGCCATGATTGAAGAAATGAATGGGGGTGCTCTCCCTCCTGGTGAAGAAAGTAAAGGGGCATTACCTCCCGGAGAAGAGGCAACTCCGAATCTGGAGCAGACTGCAACGGATGCTGAACTCGCAGAGTTGCGTTCCAAACTGGACGAGGCATAAGCAGGGTTAATGATAAAGTGAGGCGATCATCTGCAGGGCCAGCAGATTCCTTTACCGAAACTAACCTGTTAGACCATGCACTTTGCCCATCGCTTACAGTCCCTTCAGGTCAATGTCTTCGCTGACATGGATCAGGCTAAGAGCTTAGCCGTTGCGGCCGGTCAGTCTCTTATCGATCTGTCTTTGGGGTCTTCTGATTTACCCGTAGAAGATGCTGTTCTAGAGGTGATTGCTCAGTCTCTTCAAGATTCTAGTACCCACGGTTATTTGCTCTTTCACGGTACCCGCAGGTTTCGGGAAGCGGCAGCTCAATGGTATGAGCAGCGTTTTGGCTTGGCAGTGGATCTAGAAACGGAGGTGCTGCCTCTAATTGGCTCTCAGGAAGGGACGGCTCATTTACCCCTAGCAATCCTCAATCCAGGGGATATCGCGCTCCTGCAGGATCCGGGCTACCCCTCTCATGTCGGTGGGGTGGCTTTGGCAGGGGGCGAAATGTACCGGATGCCGCTGTTGGCTGAGCATGAGTTTCTGCCAATTTTTGAGAATATTCCGGCAGAGGTTTGTGCCCGCGCTCGGATGATGGTGTTGAGCTATCCCCACAATCCGACAACTGCGATCGCAACTCTCCCTTTCTTCAAATCCGCCTTAGAATTCTGTGATCAGCACGATCTGGCCCTCGTCCACGACTTTCCCTACGTCGATATTGCCTTTTGCGGACATACACCACCGTCGGTTTTGCAAGCCGATCGAGAGCGTAAACGGTCCATCGAATTTTTCACGATGTCAAAGTCTTACAGTATGGGTGGCTTTCGGGTCGGTTACGCCATCGGCAATGCCCAACTGATCAAAGCCCTACGGCAAATCAAAGCCGTAGTAGACTTCAACCAATACCTCGGTATCCTCAACGGTGCCAGCAAAGCCCTTACCAGTTCTCAAGAAAGCGTTGCCCGGCTCGTCGGCATTTTCAAAGAACGCCGAGATGTTTTCATAGAAGCGCTCAAGGACATCGGATGGTCCGTCACAACACCTGCAGCTACCATGTACGTCTGGGCACCCCTACCGGAACCTTGGCAGCAAAATTCAGTCGAATTCTGTAAGCAGTTGGTGGCCCAAACCGGAGTCGCAGCTTCTCCGGGAGCGGGCTTTGGTCAATCGGGAGAAGGCTATGTTCGCTTTGCCCTAGTTCACGACCCCGACACCCTTAAAATCGCCGTTGATCGAATGGCAACCTTCCTGCATACTTGAGCAACGATTAGCCCCATTTAGCGTTCAATTTACCGTTTCCTCAATCAACAAGGATAAGACTTCATGCTGCACTCTTTCCGTCATACTGTCTCGGGACTGGCTGGTTTTCTGACGATTGTAGGCTGCAGTTTAATGAGCGCCCCAAGTCAGGCGGCTGAGCAGGTCACCATCAAATTTGGTCCCTTTGGCCGCACGGTTTCTGTGGCCGATTTACGAGCATATGCAGAAACTGCAAAGGCTTCTCCTCAGTTAGCTTCTGTCTTAAGCGTTGTCAAATCTGAGCAGCGAGAGTCACTGCAAAAAGGTCTCAACGTCAAGCTTCCCTTTGAAGCGGTTCAGGTGGATAGGCTTTTGCGCTCTGGGCCAGGTGCCCAGCTACTGCCTCAGGTGGCTCAAGTCACAGTCTTGCCCGGAGATGCGGAAGAGTTAGCCATGCGCAGTGGGTTGGTTCTAGCCGCTGGGTCTGAAGAGGGATTGGGCGTTTTAAGCTTTTTAGAGGCCTATCCGGTCCCGACACTGACGCTGGATGCTCGAGCGATGCAAAAACTGCTGAAGTCAAATTCCGAGCTCGGTTCTCTGCTCGGCGGATTTGGTGGTGCAGGTCAGTAACGCTCCATTCATATAGCTTGTCAACGACCCGGAATTGATACAACCAGCTTTGTAGGACAATTCTTATGAGGCTTTAGTCTTTTGTGCCTCTACTTCTAGACGCATCATGGCAACATGCGTCAACCCACCAGTTCTGATCGGATGCTCTTGTAAATATTGCTCCACAACCTCTGTCACGAAGACCTCTGCTCTTTCCTTCGGAACGCATTGAATGTAGGGGAACCAAGTGGTGCGAATCCATCCGGCTAACGCTTCGGAATTAGAGTGCGTCATATCTTTAGGAATCAACTCCACTCGCAGAGGAGCAAAGCCTGTGGTCGGGAGCCAGTTTTGATAATCGACAGGACTGTTAAAAAAGTAAGGGAACGTAAAATCTTCGAAATATTTGTGCCATTGAGACTGTCGCATTACGGTCTCGAAAGCCTGAATAATGCCTAAGGCATTCCCTTGCCCGCCCATCTGTAACAAGATCCGGCCCTGAGAGCGTAGTCCTGCAGCAAGCCCATTCAGGACAGAAACGTGATGATCAACCCAGTGCAAAGTGGCATTAGAGAACGCAACATCAAATTCATTCTGAAAAGTGAGCTGACGGGCATCCATTTGCTGAAAGCTCAGGTTCGCAGACTGAGCTTTTGGATAACGGGCTTGGGCCAAATTAATCATGGCTTCTGACTGATCAACACCGAGCACTAAACCGCCCGGTACGCAACGGGCCAACTCCGCCGTAACTTTGCCGTCTCCGCAGCCCAGATCAAGGATATGTTCATGGCCTTTCAAGTTCAGCTTGGCAATCAGTTCCTGTGCCCATTTTTGCTGGGCAGATGAATTTTTTTCGTAGTCCTGGGCATTCCAATCTGACATTTTTGTCGCGATCGAGCGTGTATTCACGACCCATCATAGATGGCATAATGTCTCCACAGGAGCTGTTGCCGTCATTCTTCAGACTAGAGGGTTACGCCGCAAGTCTCAGAGATAATGGCAAGGAAAGACCTTTTGAATATCTTGGAATGGTTGACCTGCAAAAAATTTCGTTCGTTCTCGTTGACCCCGAAAACGATAGCAACATCGGAGCTGCAGCCCGAGCGATGAACACAATGGGGTATTCTGATTTACGGTTGGTGCGCCCCAAGGCCGATCCGCTAAGCGGTAAAGCAAAAGCCCTCGCCCATGGATCCGAGCAGATCCTAGAAACAGCCAAAATCTATGATGATTTAGCTTCAGCTCTGGAGGGGACTGATTTTTCCTGCGCCACCACCACCCGGCATCGGCTGCAAAAGTACACCTATCTCTCTGTTCGAGAACTACCTCAGCACCTCAATGGGAAAGCTGATAGCGTAAAGAGCGTTGCCTTGGTCTTCGGCGGGGAAACATCTGGTCTCAGTCGTGGTGATCTTGAGCATTGTGATCTACTCACTACAATTCCTCAATACAGGCCGCAGCCATCGCTCAATCTTGCCCAAGCTGTGATGGTTTACTGCTTCGCGCTTTCGGAAGTACAGACTCTTATTCAGACTGAAGACTACCGAATCAACAGCCAAGAGATGCCGCTCTTAGAGTATGCCAATCTCAAATCTTCCTCCTTGCGATTGATGGAGCGAATCGGCTTGTCAAAGCGCAATCAAGACTACGTGATTAAGGGGCTAGCCCGCCTCGGATATGAAGATCTCTATTTGCTTCATAATATCCGTTCTAGTATCGATCGGCTGCTGGATAAGCTTGAAGTGAAATCAGGTTAGATTGGGTTCGATTAGTAGTGGTTGTAATCTAGAGAGTCTGCCTGATAATCAGGTACCCTACGGAACTATTTAAGTGGCATCACTTCTAAGCCAAGATCATTTTTTTCGATATGCAATGTTATTGCCGCTATTTGTTAAGCTATCGGAACTTAGAAGGAGTTGCCCCAGAGATATTCGGCTTTCTGCTCAAATGCTCTGTCGGTCAATATTGTGATACTATTCAGTAACAATTTCATAGATTTGGTTCTAACGGGGTCCAGCCGTTAGAGGAAACGGGGAAAGTTCGGTGCAAGTCCGTCACTGTCCCGCAACTGTAATGAGGCTTTGGCCTCTAAGTCAGAATGCCCGCCGATCATTTCATACTCACTTTTATCTGCGAGGTACAGATAATGTCTAATCGCTTTTTTCGCGTTCAATTGGGAAACGAGGTACCAAGCCGTCACCACAAGCAGACTGTGGCAATATGGCTTACTTGCTGCCGGTAGCGCCAGCAGCCTTGCCTACCCTCATGCCCCTTTTGTCAGTTTTGCCACGCTGGCGGGAGTCACCCTCGACCGCAGGCAAGCCATTGTCTCTGTTGGACTGATTTGGTTCATCAACCAATTTTTGGGTTTCACCCTTCGGCAATATCCTCTCAGTGCGATCTCACTTCTGTGGGGTGTGTCTATGGGGCTGGGAACGATTGCAGTTGCTTTGATTGCTTCCATACAGCCGCAATTTAGCCGCCGTAGCTGGATAGGGCAAAGTCTGTGGCTAGGCATTTCATTGTTGCTCGGTTTTTGTCTTTATCAAAGCGGCACTCTGCTGGTCAATCAATGGGTGGGGATGCACGGTCTTACGGCTGATGTGTTACTGCGAATGCTGTGGCGAGAGGTGCTTTGGGCGATCGCACTGTTTGCTGCTCACACAGCCTTTGTCTTGAGCTATCAACGCACTCTGCAGCGGACTTTGCGCTAAATCATTCTGTTTGATTGAAGACTAATTTCATTCTGTCTCTGTTCAACTGGGGTTGCCTTTGCGATCTCGTTGAATTACTTGTCGCTAAAACATCTGAATTACGCTTTATCTTCATGAATTTACTTTTTGTCTGGGGACTGTTTTGTGCAGTCCTGACGACTGGGAGCATTACGCTCTGTTTCCTAATGAACCATCGCTATCAATTCTTCGCGTTGCGGAAGGCGGTCTATGCGAATACAAAATAGCGCTTGGCAGGGCACCTTTGGTTACTGGCAGAGCCTGTTTATTCATCAGCATCTTTTGATGATCGGCCACACGGCCTGGAATGGTTATCTCAAGGCAGGGCGGGGGCTAGTCGTTTGCGAGATTGCCGACGTCATTTCACCTTCTATTGATTGGAGCGTGGAGACGGTGGCTTTCGATCAGGCCTTTATTCCCCAAGCAGAGATCAAACAATATCTACAGGCATTTGAACTAGAGACAGAGGCCGTCACCGCGCTGCTGGCTGCGGTCTCAACTTATAACCCGGCTGAGACTGTTGCGATCTCAATTCTCGGTAATGGCGCTGTCCACATCAACCTGCTGCAACGGCTAAAAATTTCCCCGAGAGACTGTCACAGCCAGGTGCAGCGACGTTGGGCAGAATTTCACCCTCCCGCAGCACCACTCAATTATGAAAAAGCACGCAAAAACTAATGCAACTTAAAAAAAAGGGATGCACTCATGCAGTTCTGTCTCGCGTGGAGAAATCTGCATGATTAATCGTTCTTTAACCCCACCCCGTCCCCGCTGGAACGTGATTATCTCCACACTGATGCTTCATCTCGGCTTACTATTGGCATTTCTTCCCGCTAATTTCAGCTGGCAAGCCGTTGGCGTGGCGCTCTTCCTGCACTGCCTCACGGTGGGTCTAGGTATTTCTTTAGGGTTTCATCGGTTAGCAACCCATCGCAGCTTCAAAGTCCCTAAATGGTTAGAGTATTTCTTCATCTTGTGTGGCACTTTAGCTTTTCAGGGCGGTGTCAAAGGCTGGGTGGGCTACCACCGAATGCACCATCTCTACGCCGATTGCCTTGGTGATCCCCATGATTCAACTCAGGGGTTTTGGTGGAGCCATGTGAGCTGGCTGATGCATGAGGTGCCGACTCAAACAGAACTCTCTCGGTTTACCCAAGATATTACAGGCGACCCATTCTATGAATTTTGCCATCGGCACTATATTGCGCTCCAGGCTGCGCTGGCGGTCCTTCTCTATGGGCTGGGGGGAATGCCTTTTATCGTATGGGGTCTCTTCGTTCGTTTACTAATTGGTTTTCACGGCACTTGCTTTGTCAACAGCGCCTGTCATAAGTTTGGCTACCGGCACTATGAGGTGGGTGATCGCTCTACAAACTGTTGGTGGGTTGCGCTGTTAACCTTTGGTGAAGGGTGGCACAACAATCATCATGCGGATCAGTCCTCGGCACAGTTCGGGTGCCGATGGTGGGAAGTGGATCTTGTTTGGCTGACTATTCGGCTACTAAAAAAATTGGGGCTGGCTACAAAAGTTAAGGGTACAAGGCTGGCAGAATCAAGTTGGGAAAGTTGAATCAACGGCAAGAAATGAGATGGGTTTCAGTTTTAGTAACAGGGGAGTAGCCCCTAGCAGATGACTCTACGATAGCGATCAAATTAAAGGCTATCGTCAGGAAATAACTTGATTATGAATCGCTCGATTATCTCAGCATCTCTAACGGTGATATTCGCTCTGATGGCAACAACACCGGTTGCGATCGCTCAAACAGTTTCCGAAAAAGGCGATCCGCGTGTCAAGCAAGCTCTCGATGAAGCTGGAATGCCCTATGTAATTCTTGGTGATAGCGGTCAATTCAAGGTTTCGGTGACGCTGCAAAATAAGCGCAAACAGCATGTCTTTATCAACTCCGAAACCCAGAAGTTTGGTGACCTAGAAATTCGTAGAATCCACTCTGCCGCCTATCGCTCACCGGGTGCTTTCCCCGAGGCGATTGCCAATCGATTATTAATGGACAGCAACAAGAAAAAGATCGGGAATTGGCAAACGGTCCTGGATAGCAAGAAAACCCACTACGGCGTTTTTACGATGAAGGTCGATGCCGATTTGCCAGCGTCTCAGCTTTTAAAACTAATGATGGCGACGCTGGCGATCGCTGACAAAATGGAAGCAGAACTGACGGGCAAAGATATCTTCTAGATGCGGAATATTGGCTAGTTGGCGACAGCTACCCGTTGCCTAAGCTTCTTCATCAATCACGGCGCTGCGATCAAGCAATAGTAAGTTCCTAAGCTGATCGGTATCGAGTTCTGTTAGCCAATTTTCGCCAGCGCCAACAACCTGCTCGGCAAGAGCTTTCTTGCTCTCAATCTGCTCATGAATGCGCTCCTCTAGTGTGCCATTGCAGACAAACTTATGGACCTGAACATTCCGGGTTTGCCCGATCCGAAAAACGCGGTCGGTCGCCTGATTTTCCACGGCAGGATTCCACCAGCGATCAAAGTGAAAAACGTGGTTGGCCCGCGTCAGATTGAGACCGACGCCTCCTGCTTTGAGGGACAGAATAAATAGCCGTGGCCCCTGTGGATCATGCTGGAAACGGTCAATCATTTCCTCTCGTTTTTTCTTGCTGGTGCCGCCATACAGCAGTAATGTCTCTTTCCCGGTTTTGCGCTGTAGGTGCTGCTGCAGGAGTTTACCCCACTCGGCAAACTGCGTGAAGATCAGGGCGCGATCGCCTTCATCTAATACCTCTTCTAGCATCTCGTCTAACCGATGGAGTTTGCCAGAGCGATGGTCTTCAAGGCTGTCGTCCTTCAAAAACTGGGCCGGATGGTTGCAGATCTGCTTCAGCTTTACCAACGTACTCAAAATGAGGCCGTGCCGCTGAATGCCTTCGGCAGCTTCCACTGCATCTAAAGAATCCTGAACGACTTTTTCATAAAGGTCCGCTTGTCCAGGAGAGAGACTGCAGAAGACGATCATTTCCTGCTTGTCTGGCAGGTCTTGAATGATGTCGCGATCGCTCTTGGTCCGCCGCAAAATAAAGGGCTGCACTAGGGAACGCAACGTTTGGAGCGAAGCCGTGTCACCGTACTTTTCAATTGGGGTGGCAAACCGACGTTTAAAGAAGGGTTTGGGGCCAAGATAACCAGGATTAAGAAAGTCGAGAATAGACCACAGTTCCGTCAGGCGATTTTCCACCGGAGTCCCGGTCAGCGCAATCCGGCAGTGGGCCTGCAGCTCTCGCACTGCTTTGGACTGTCGGGCTTCGGAGTTTTTGATGTTTTGTGCTTCATCTAGCACAATGCCCCACCAGTCCACTTTCTTGAGACTTTTCTCATCGCGGTACACCAGCGGATAGCTGGTAACCACGAGGTCGTGTTTTTTCACGGTTCGGGCAAAGGTAGTTCCTTGATCGCGATCGGTCCCGTGGTGAACCATCACCTTTATAGAAGGGCCAAATTTTTTCACTTCCCGTTCCCAGTTGCCCAGTACGGAAGTGGGGCAAATTAAGAGAGCTGGACCGTTGAGGCGATCTTTTTCTTTGAGAGCCAGCATGAAGGCAATGAACTGGATGGTTTTCCCCAGTCCCATGTCGTCTGCGAGGCAGGCACCTAAACCCCACTGCTCTAGAAACTCTAGCCAGCCGACGCCTCGGGCCTGGTAGGGACGCAGTTCGCCTTTAAATTTCTCAGGAGTTTCGGCTGCTTCTAGGGTTTGATTGCCGCTCAGGGTGTTGAGCAGTGCCTGCAGCGGTCCTGATGATTCAAAATTAACGACGGGTAGCTTATCTAGGGTGAGGGTGTCTCCAGTGCTGATGCGGAGGGCATCCTGGAGCGAGAGGCCGGTTTGGTCTTGGCGAGATTCAAAGAAGGCTTGGGCAGCTCGGATATCTTGCGATCGCAACTCCACCCATTCCCCGTTGATCTCTACTAGGGGGGAGTCCTGAGCCACCAGCCGATCAAACTCAGCTTTCGAGAGGGTCTGCCCCCCAATCGCCAGCTCCCAGCCAAACTTCAACAGACTTTCCAGACCAATGGGACCACCCCGACTCGGATCTTGTGCCTGTGCCTTCACCTGCAGTCCGAGGCGGTTTGCTAGCCCTTCACGATTGGCGAGACTGGGGGGCAAAATGACGCCGAAGCCGCTATCTTCTAGCCGCCAAACCGCAGCCTTAATAAATTCATAGGCCTGTGCCGGGGTTAAAGACGTTCCAGTGGGTCGAGCACTCTCAAGACTCTCTTCCAAAATCGGGTAAACCCGCGAGGCGAGACCCAGCCCAACTAAGAGCGTTTCTTGAGGGCGGTCGATAGTTCGTCCCAGATAGTCGAGCTGCTCGGTGGGGGTACTCCAGACAACCTCGGCACTAATTAAGAACGAGGCGTCATCAATGGCCTGTAGCCAGTACTCTAGTTTCCAGTCATTGCGGCCTGAGCTAGGGGTCTGCAAATGAAAGCAGGGACGGAAATCCTGCTGCAGGCTTTGCTGCAGCGGAGCGGTCCATTCCCGAAGAGCAACCTCTAAACGATCGCCGCCTTTATTCAGAGGCGTCACCTCGGGGCCCAGCGACTTGATCCACTCCTGCAGAAGCGGATCTAATCCAGCTTTATCTAGGGTTTTTTCCAATTCAGGGTCAATGGTGCCGCGCACCTGATACCCCACCACCTGCTGCAGAAAATGAGTCAGAATTTGGTCTGGCTCTGGTGGCAGATCGATTTGAGCGTCCGACGATGGCTCCTGATAGAACCGGCAGGCCGACGGCATCCGGGCGGCAAACTGACGATGCCTTGCTTGGTCGGCAGCGCTATCAAACAGGGGCCGCCAGTGAGCGACATAGGTTTTCCCTTTAACCGGAGAAAGGGCGGGTAAGAATTTACCCCGTGCCAGTAAATCAAGTCCCCATCGGAGCGTATGGGTCCAGTAGATCAGGTCATCGCCCAGGGACTGTTCCGTGACGCGCCCGGGATTCAACGGCAGGGCATTGAGAAAGGCAATCGCCTCGGGCAGGCTGAGATGGAGGCCCGTGATTTGGACCGGCTGTAGGGCTAGATCGACACTCTCTGTGATCGGTACCGTGGAGTGGCAGACGGTGGGATTGTTTTCCTCCCACTGTGCTAGTAGAGATACGGTCTGATTGCCCCAGTAAACCGGCCCAGGCTTTTTGGTTTTGCGGGGTTTCTTCGGAGGATTTGCGATCGCATCTTTCACCGCCTGCGCTAGTTTCCATTCCTCTAACTGTTCAACCAGATGGGCAGCCAATTCCACCGCCGTCATTGCTAGGGCATGGGGTGTCACCTGCGACGGTTTCTCTATAGGCGTTGCCCTACGCCAGGTTTCGCCCCATAAAAAAAGCGATCCGGTCTCAGCAACCGAGTCGTACCCCTGCTGCGCAGCAGGAAGCCAATTGCCATGCAAAATTGCCATGTTTAACTCAGTGCTAGATCGGATAAAAACACGATTCGAACAACTTGTTGACCATCAGCTTAGAGCCAAGATCACCAGTTGCCCAGCAACACCCGCGCTAAGAAATCTCTTAGGACGAGGTTGTTCCTGTTCCCATGCTACAGGGTGGACTCTCAACAATCTACGCTTGTCTCTGTTTAGTCAGTGAACGGTCTCACGGTTCAAAAGTATTTCGCAATCAGCAAAAACTAGCGACATAAATGACGAAGATGGCCAACGCGCTCGGCCAACCCAACCAAACTCTGCTTTTATAGACGTCAATATTCTGCACTGACAGGCATCAATGTCTAAACGCCAGTGTCCTAACTTCATTGCTATCTGTGACGCTACAGTTAAGGATTGAAACCCAGTCAGACAGTATCAGTGCTAGGATCGCCTAAGTACAAAAAAGAAGTGAAAAAGTACACCGAGAAGGACAGAAAACTGAATGTCAGAAATTGTTAAGTCAATATCCGTAGACGGACGGGATATTCGACTCACGATAGGCCGTTTCGCGCCACAGGCCGGTGGGGCAGTCTTAGTAGAATCAGGGGATACATCGGTTCTGGTCACCGCCACGCGCTCCAGCGGTCGAGAAGGTATCGACTTTTTACCCCTGCTGATTGATTATGAAGAGCGTCTCTATGCCGCCGGTCGTATTCCCGGTGGTTTTCTACGCCGAGAAGGACGCCCCCCCGAGAAAGCAACGCTCACCTGCCGCCTGATTGACCGCCCTATGCGTCCTCTGTTTCCTAACTGGTTACGAGACGATATCCAGATTGTGGCCTCCACGCTTTCCATGGATGAGCAGGTGCCGCCGGATATGCTGGCGATTACAGGTGCCTCTGTGGCCACGCTGTTGGCAAAAATTCCATTTAAAGGCCCCCTCGGTGCGGTTCGTGTCGGCTTGCTCGGGGATGACTTTGTTATCAATCCCACCTATGCCGAGATTGCAGAAGGCGATCTAGATCTTGTGGTCGCGGGTTCACCCGATGGCGTGATCATGATCGAAGCTGGTGCCAGTGAAGTCCCTGAAGAAGACATCATTGAAGCCATTGATTTTGGCTATGAGGCCGTGGGCGATCTAATCAAGGCCCAGCAGGAACTGATGGCTGAGTTGGGCATTGAACTGGTGGAAGAAAATCCCCCAGAGACTGACTCCACGCTGGAGAATTTTATTCGGGAGCAGTCCTCTGAACCGATCAAGAAGGTTCTAGCGCGGTTTGATAAAGATAAGAACGTTCGAGATGCGTCTTTAGATGAAGTCAAGGACGCGGTTAAAGTTGCGATCGCAGACAAGCCCGAGGACGATCCCGTTCAGGTTGCCGCCGCAGCAAACCCCAAATCAGTGGGCAAAGTCTTCAAGAGCATCACCAAAGAACTGATGCGGAACCAGGTGATCAATGACAACGTGCGCGTCGATGGTCGTAAGCTCGACGAAGTGCGTCCGATTTCCTGCAAAGTCGGTGTGTTGCCCCAGCGCGTCCATGGCAGCGGACTGTTTAACAGAGGCCTCACTCAGGTGATGTCAGTGGTCACTCTCGGCAGCCCCGGCGACGCTCAGAAGATGGACGATCTCCATCCAGACGAGGACAAGCGCTACATGCACCACTACAATTTTCCTCCTTACTCTGTGGGTGAGACGCGGCCCATGCGCTCCCCCGGTCGTCGGGAAATTGGTCACGGTGCCCTAGCCGAACGCGCTTTACTTCCCGTACTGCCAGATCAAGAGTCATTCCCCTACGTATTGCGCGTGGTTTCAGAAGTGCTGTCCTCCAACGGCTCCACCTCAATGGGTTCAGTTTGTGGATCGACCCTATCGCTCATGGATGCTGGAGTACCGCTAGCTAAGCCCGTCAGCGGAGCCGCAATGGGCCTAATCAAGGAAGGGGACGAAGTCCGAGTCTTGACAGATATTCAAGGTCTTGAAGACTTCTTGGGCGACATGGACTTCAAAGTTGCTGGGACCGATCACGGGATTACGGCGCTTCAAATGGACATGAAGATCACCGGCCTACCGATGGAGGTCATTTCTAAGGCCATTCATCAGGCTAAACCGGCCCGTCTTCACATCCTGGAGAAAATGCTAGAGGTGATCGACAAGCCTCGCGATAACACCTCCCCATTCGCCCCTCGGATGCTGACGATCAAGATTGATCCTGACCAGATCGGCATGATCATTGGGCCGGGCGGTAAAACCATCAAAGGGATTACCGAGCAGACTGGGGCCAAAATCGACATTGAAGATGACGGTCGCGTCACCATCTCTGCCATTGCCGAAGACGGTGCCGAGAAGGCGCGCCAAATCATTGCTGGCATGACCCGGAAGCTGGCTGCCGGTGACGTGTTCTTGGGCAAAGTCACTCGCATCATTCCCATCGGTGCTTTTGTGTCCCTTGTCCCTGGCAAGGAAGGCATGATTCATATCTCACAGCTTGCCGATTATCGGGTAGGTAAAGTCGAAGATGAAGTCTCCATGGGCGACGAAGTGGTCGTTAAGATTCGGGAAGTGGATAATCGCGGTCGCATTAATCTGACGCGGCTGGGTATTCATCCTGACGAAGCAGCAGCAGCTAGGGCTGCAAGCTCTTAGAGATAGGCTGAAGATAGCCCGCCTCTGAAGATCAAATAAGGTCCAACACATCCCGGTCGTACCATTGCTCGATCGGGATGTGTTTTTGGCATCTAGCTTGTGGATAATGCCTCGCTACCAAGGGCGACTGGGTGTTGCCTGTAGCTGCGTGGGCAAACAGCCTAGCTGTGGATTGAGCGGGTGGGTTGCCTGCTTCCAACCGGGAGCACAGCCCTGCGGTGGCTGCTGCTGCGGGCGCTTCTGGGTAAGGGTCGGCTGAAAAACTGAAGTTTTTTGACGCTTCAGAATTTGTTGAGTGGGTTCAGAACTAGGCTTAGCCTGAATTTGTCCTGGCAAGCAGCCCAGCTGAGGGTTTACAGGATGAACCGCAGGCACCCATCCGGGTGGGCACTGCCCAGGGTTTTGTGGGATAGATTGTGCGTGGGCCGGTAGGCCCGCGGCCGTCGTCAGTAGCGTTCCTAAAGCAAGGGCGTGAATAAGATGTTTCATGATTGACTCCAAATCTCCATGTGGTTGATGTGCTTATCATCCTCAATCAGGCCAGGAGCAGCAGTGATAATCGTGGGCACAATGCGGTGATTTTGGCGTCACTCTACCTGTGATCCAGCGTAGATGCTCACTGCGACTCTAGATGCGCCCGAAGCCAGCCCCGACAAGGGCTTCAAGGACAGTGCGAGGGCTGTCTGTCGATGCTTCTGGAGTTTGGTTTCTACTTAGTTCTATCTTTTTCTACTTCCTTGAAAAGACAATCACAAAGATTTCTACTTGCTTAGCGCAGGTATGGGACTGACAGGTAACGGATAGACCTCTAGGCTATGACTATCGGTCTATGCAGCTATTAGCTGTCGTTAACTTTGGCCTTGATAGGCTAAACAAACCCACTATTCTCCGCATCTTAGTTAGTGGCGTTTAGAGCCTTGCGTTGTGGGCAAGGCATTTGTTCTAAAGTCCGTGCGTTGCCTATGCCGCGCCCCCTGGAGAATTACTATGACTTCCTCTCAAGGACAGCACCTCACCAGACGTTTAAGCTCAAGAGCTGCCTCTTGCCTAAGACTCAGCGGTACTAGCGCTTTATTTTTTGCACTGGGCTTCAGCCTATTCTCTGGTCAGGGAAACGCATTCAAGCAGCAGGTTGCGACCCAGAATTTGCGTATTGCTTTTCAGCAGCGGAGCGACGTCCACCCCATTGAGCAGCTTGCTCAGCTCCAGTCTAGACATTTTGTGACCTGTGGTTTGGTTCACCAACGGAGCAAACCCATGATGACTCTCCTTGACGATGAAGGAACATGTGCAGCCCCGAACCGCCCCCAGCAGATGCCAGAACACCGAGTCCGAATTGTCCGAATTGCCTAGGCAAGCTTACGACTGTTCCGTTAGCATACTTAGAGTTCTATTGCTGAGAGATTGCGATGGCATTACAGGTTGAACAGCTTGTCTACACCAGCTTTTTGGAGACGGGATTTAAAGGGTTAGCAGGTCCGCAAATTCCAGCCCATGTTCAGCAAAGCTTTGTCGAGGCCGTTGTTCATCAACATTGGAATGCTTACACTCCCCCCTCTGTGGGCTATCGTGCTGCTTATCTTCATCAGCTCTCTTTGCAGGAATGTTTATTTGGCTGGCTCTATAATGATGGGCTAGATGAGATAGGGCGAGATGGTGTGCCCTACTTCCTTTGCTATTACCTAGTTCAAGAACTTGAAGACTGGCACTTAAATCTTATTTTTGACTGTCTAGAGCGGGGGCCCCTCACGATTATTGATCGACAGCAAATCCCGTCTGCTTTGGATGCTGTAACTATTCCTGACCCCTGTGACTATGTGCCGACTCGGTCGGGAGTGGTGGTGCCATCTGCTACCCGAGGACGCTGCCGTCTGCAGCTAGACAAACAACAGTGTTTAGACTTCTGTCTTCCACTGGAGCCACAGGCTGGAGCGGTTGCCGCACAGCTTGAGGTCTCTGAGCCGTTGACGGTCGAAGAGGCGGAGCTATTGTCACCGCTTCCGGCCATCCCGATGGCCCTGCACGATCCCATGCCGCGCCAGACAATGCACAAGGCTGCTCTACTGATTGGGGTGAGTGAGTATGGTGAAGGGTTGCAGGCACTGCCCGGAACGCTTGAGAATGTGGAAGCCATGCGTGGGGTGCTGGAGCATCAGGAGCAAGGAGGGTTTGATGACGTTAAGACCCTTGTTGACCCTGACCCACAGGCGATGGCGGAAGCCATTGAGGCCCTCTTTTTAGATCGGCAGCCAGAGGATTTGGTCCTCCTTTATTTCTCGGGCTACGTCAGTGTGTTAGAGCCTCACGAAAAGATTGGGTTAACCACTTGCCTCAGCCGCCGAGGTGCCAACGATAATGTCGTCCGGTCGACGGTGGTTACGGCTGATTTCATTAATGATGTGATGGGTGATAGCCAGTCAGAACATCAGACCTTGGTTCTAGATTGGTGTATAGACGAGGGCCGCCCCCCACTAGATACAGCGCAACGAGCCGTGAAGTTTGCCCCTCAGCTTCAGGGCAAAAGACGCACGGTGCTGATGTCGGCAGCTTCGACTCAAACGGCAGTGGTTCCCCCACCGTCAGAGGGGTCTGCCTACACGTTCTTTTTAGTGGAGGGTCTCAAGACTGGCGCGGCGGATCTTAACTGTGATGGCAGTATTTCTTTAGGGGAGTGGCATACCTATGCTCAGCAGAGGCTGAGGCAGGTCTCACCGGCGATCGATCCACAAATATCGGGTGTGCAGACTGTGGCTAAAACTACGGTTGCCGTCTCTCCTACTCATGAACCTAGATTTAAGTACCGGAAGCAGGTCGAAGAATGTAGCCAACAGGGGCGAATTTCGGTTGAAAATCGCGTGGTGCTTGATACGTTGTATAAAATTTTGGAATTAAGTCTGGATGAGGCGACCACTATTGAAGCAGAGGTTCTAAAGCCTCGCCAAGAGTACTATCAGAAGCGACAGGATTATGCGATCGCATTTACTGAAGCCATTCAGAAAGGTTACCCTCTGACACCTGATCTGCAGGCCCAATTCAAGCAGTTTCAGCGGCAGCTTGGCCTAACCGATGCAGATATTGTGCCGGTTGAGTCAGAGTTAATCCGTCGCCTTGATGTCCTTAAGAACCCTGGGTTGATTGGAGCGTCATCCTTAAGCAGTCAGCCTGAAGGTCGGCCAACTGCACGGCAACGGATGGTTCGAGCCTTTGATTATGGGCGCCAGGCTATCAAGCCATTCTCTGAGCGGATGGTAACGGCTTACGGTTTACCTTTAGTGATCTCCGCTCGTCATTTGTTCGCTCGCTGTCGTCAAGGCTTGGCTCAACGTCCCTCTGTGGGAAGACTCTCGTCCGTAAAGCTGCGCCGTCTTAACCCTCTGCATTTGACCTACTTATGTATCGGTGTTGGGGTCAGTACCGTACTCTTGGTGGTTGTTATTAATCAACAACAGATGGCCAACCGTAAGCAGCGTGTGAACTCTGGTGTACCTGATCTAGAGCGTTCTTCTGCAATCGCAGAATCGCGTGATTAGTAAGCCTATACCGCTTTCTTTCTGCCAGCTCTGCGCGAGTTGTCTTGGTCCTCAGAGTCTGATGGTACAGGCCAAACGGAATAAGAAACTTTCGTCAGCGTCTGTTAGAAGTATTCTGTTGCCAGGAGATTGGGGAACTCTGCAGGTCGTAATGGAACTCACCGTTACGCTCTCAATCAATCACCTGGATTGCGTGAGGCTACTCACTGCCCAGCTTGGATAAAACCGCAATAGTGAACGTATTCACTACTCAAAGGTCTTTATTCATGAAACTGCAGCAAATGGTATTGATTAGTCTCTTGGGTCTATCGGCACTGCCCACTTTAGCCAGCGCACCGGCCCATGCCTGTACGCCAGCACCCGACAACCCCAACGGCTGTGATGGCCTCAACGGCAACCCGCGATTCGACCCGCGCGTTTTTGAACTGCGGCAGAAGATCAAATTTCCGGTGGGTCCTGTTTGCCTGAGCTGTCCACCCTATTCTGCGAAGTTGAAGGAACAGACTTTGCCGGTGCAGCCGGTGCTCCGCCAAGAGAACGTCTTGCTCAACCAAGATCGGTTTGGACAAAAGCTTCAGCAGCCTCAATCGTTCGGCCAATGATTATAGCGGTACGCGTATTGATTAGGACATCAAAATGGTTGAACACTATGTCCGTTAAAGAAGAGCTGTCCTAACTCAGTCGCGTATTGCTATATCTGCTGAGGGTTTATGAGGTATCGGGAAAGATCGTGAACTTAGGGCTGCATTTTGCAGCCCTTTTTCATGTGTCTTCGTTGTATTTAAGCGGCAATCCTATTGCTAGAGGGGCGGTGCCATCTGGGTCGCAAAGTTTTTTGCTCGATTGGGTGAGAGCTGTCGGGCCTTGAGAATTGCCCCTGTTAAAAACACGTAGGCTGCAATTCCCACCAACATCTGCAGTACATTTCCCACAAGTCCTCCAAAGGCGATCGCAAGGCTGGGGGTTGCATTCCAGACTGCGTGGAGGAGAGAGGCAGTCAAGTATCCAGTGGCCAGAATTTGCGGGCGTTTATTCGATTTCAAAATGCTCAGGCCAATAAAGTAGCCAAAATATCCGCTGTAGGCCATGTGACCGGCAACCGACCCCAGGATGCGCGGAATCAGAAGCTGGATCGCGTAGATATAACCGGCGTCAGTCCCGAATTCTTGAGCGGCCTGCTGCATGATTGTCGGTACGTATTGTCCTACGGTTTCTACCAGGGTAAATCCAAGGGCGGATGCAGCGCCTAAAACAATGCCGTCAAGTGGTTCCCAGACACCAATGCGCTCACGATTAGGAGGGCGCAGCAATCGGCCTATTGCAAATAAAGCAAAAACAGGGAGGGCTTTGAGCAGCTCCTCCATGAGGCCCGCGCCGAAGAAGTGGCTGATCAATTGATTCAAAAATCCTGTGGTTGGATCTTTGAGGTTTTGGGCAACGTAGTCCCCAGAGGCGAGAACCCAAAGACCTATAACTACGAGGCTGCCACCGGAAAGCCCCCAGCCAGCGGCGTGGCTAATCTTTCCTTTAAAGAGCTTGATGAACGCGATAGTAAGCAGAGCAAAACCGAGTGGAATCAAAAGAAGTCCGATATACCCTTCTCGGAAAAAGAAGGCAAAGATGTCCAGAATTGGGGTTATAAGGACAATCATCGTGAACAATGTTGAGAACACAATCACGAATAGTGGCTTGCGCTGGCCACAGAGTCGATAGATAAAGAAGAAGGCACCACAGCCCAAATATAGGGCCAGGAGATAGTTGAAAATGTTGGGGTTGCCCACCGTGGCGAATAGCGAGACGACCATCAGCACGGTAAATATGCCTGGAATCAAGAAGCCCTTTTTGAGTAAGTCCCGACGAACGGACATAGCGGGTAGCAGTTGACTGACGGATAGATCTTCTAGATTGTCACGGCCGGAGGAGGCCGACGGGGGTGTCGGTGCAGGAACTGCGCGTCGCTGTTCAAATGTGAATTGCGGTCCATTTTGGCCTAAGGCGATCCGGTCTCCCGGCGTGAGAGTGTACCATCCCTGAAGGGGCTGACCGTTGACGAAAGTGCCGTTGGCGCTGCCAAGGTCACAGATCTGCCAGAGGGTTTCGCCTTGTGCTGTTGAGTGACTGCTGGACCGGAGACTCGCGTGGCGTCGGGAAACGCCGCCGTACTCTTTAGAGTCCAGCAGGATCTGGCAGTCGGGGGACCGCCCAATCACGGTTTCTTGGAGGCTTGAGAGAGAATAGCAGGGTTGATCTGCAGATGAAATGAGTCTTAGTAAGCTACTGGGATGAGGCTCCATTACCCTTTTGTGATGTGAATGGCAGACGGGAGAAGAAAGAGGTTGAGCAAAGGCATCAAGCTGCAGTCCTTTTATAGAGGATTACACGGAATAGACCCTGACTCATCGTCGAGATAAAGAAATGTCTGGGTCGCTAGAGCGTATCTCAATTTCGCTGGAGAATAACGGAGAGGTTGTTGGCAGGCATCGAGACTGTTTTGAGTAGTTTGAGCTGCTGAATTTGAGCGGCTTCAATCACGTCTTCTAGATTGCGGATGCCCCAGGCCGGGTTTTGCGATCGCAACCCCTGATCAAACACGGCATTACTCTCTGCCGTATGCGCTCCATTTTGTTTATAGGGGCCATAGATGTATAAAATTCCCCCCGGAGGCAGGATTCGACCCGCCCCCGCCAGTAAGCCGAGACAGGCTGACCACGGTGAGATGTGAATCATGTTTATATTTGCGATCGCAACAATCGGCTCAACCAATCTGTATACTCCTTCCTGCTCCACTAACCAGCTCGAATCTTCAGCATTGAGATGAATCGGTGCCAGCAAATATTCTGTAGGGTGGTGGTCCCTCCACGCCGCAATACTGGCCTGCGCTACCGGATTAAGATCAGAGGGGAGCCAATATCGGGGCTGCAGTCGCGGAGCAAAATAGACGGCGTGCTCACCGGTCCCGCTTGAGACTTCTAAGACTGTTCCTTGAGTGGGTAAGACCTGATGCAGAATACTTAAAATTACATCTCGGTTCCGCTGGGTCGCAGGGGCATATTGGCGAGCATCAATAGCCATCGTCGTTAATGTCCTAGCAATTTCGGCTACCCCATTGTCCCCCATGATCGAAAGAACAGCGGCCTACAGCTAAAATATAGACACAAGCGCGATCGCGGATCCTTGCCATGACTGCCATTACCCTCAACTTAGAGCCATTGACTCAACTGACTCATGAACAGTTTTATGAGCTATGCATGGCGAATAAAGATGTGGCAATGGAGCGCAGTCCTGCAGGAGAGTTGATTATCATGCCTCCAGTCGGTGGTGGAAGTGGTTACCGTGAAGCCAGATTGATATCAAAACTATTTAACTGGCATGAACAGACAGGTTTAGGAATTGTTTTCAGCTCCTCCACCGTCTTTAAGCTTCCGGGCGGAGGCGATCGTTCCCCTGATGCGGCCTGGGTCAAGCAAGAGCGCTGGGATGCTCTTACCCCTGAAGAACAAGAAAGCTTCCCGCCCATCTGTCCTGATTTTGTGATTGAGTTGCGATCTAAGAGCGACAGATTGAGGCCATTACGGGCAAAAATGCAGGAATATCTAGAAAGTGGTCTGAGGCTAGGGTGGCTGATTAATCCCCAAGACCAAACCGTAGAAATCTACCGCCCTGAGAAAGAGATTGAAGTACAGCAAATGCCGGTTACTTTGCTAGGGGAAGATGTGTTGCCCGGATTTATCCTAGACGTGAGGTAGGGGATTGCGTGTTGAAATTCGACTGATTAAAATTATGGATTCATCAGGCGATACACCTGAATTTTTACGTCTTGAAACGCCATCGGCGAGATCGTACCGTCTTCCAGCACCTCCTCGGTGGTGTACTGCCCATTGTGCAAGTTTTTGAAGGTGTAAAGTTGCTTATCTCTTAAGTTAACGACCCAATACTCCTGAATGCCGGATTCAGCGTAGGTTATCTTTTTGGTTGTTAGGTCTTTGGTTAAGGTCGCGTTAGAAAATTCGATCAGCCAATGAATCTCGCTAGGGTAAGGGTGATGCTCTAGGTACACCGCGCCCAGGGGACGCACGATTGCCAGATCAGAGATTGGCTCTGAATCGTTGGTGAGGGTAATGGGATGGGCTTCGCGAATCTTGGCTTGGCTACCGAGCAGACTCCGCAGATAGTCACCCACTTCGCTGTTGTAGTAGGCGTGGGGTTCACCTTCGGGCGATATAACAACTAGCTCTCCGCGCAGTAGTTCGAGGGGCTGATCGTCAAAGATACCCGCTTTGATGGCTTGATGGTAGTGGTCAACAGTCCATTTATAAGTGGTGAGGGTCATGGCAACCTAGCCTCAACAATGCCTAGATAGCTTATTTCTTAATGGTTCGAGTATAGCGAACGGGCAATGCTCTTCGGATGTCCTGCCTCTAGGGGAGAAGCGATGCTAACGGCTTTCAATACTCGTGCCAGAATTGTAGGCTTATTCTCCTTCTCTAGCTGCCTTTCTCAACTAGAGTGAAGTATTGAAAATGCTATTCTGAGCTGAAGGCGTCTTTTGCAGAGCTTAAATATGTCCGGCTTACTTCCCACGATTGATCCAGATGGACTGCTTGAATACTCGGTTGTCTATACCGACCGTGCACTCAATCATATGTCGCAATCTTTCCAGGGGGTGATGAAGGATATTTCAGCCTCGCTCAAGCAGGTCTACAACGCTCAATCAGTCGTGATTGTGCCGGGAAGCGGCACCTTCGCAATGGAAGCGGTGGCTCGCCAATTTGCTGCTGATCAAAACTGTTTAGTGATTCGCAATGGCTGGTTTAGTTTCCGCTGGACCCAAATTTTCGAGATGGGTAAAATTCCGGCGAAATCTACGGTAATGAAGGCCCGACCTGTTACGAACGGTCCTCAAGCGGCCTTTGCGCCAGCCCCCATTGCAGAAGTTGTTGCAACGATCCAGGCCGAAAAACCAGCGGTGGTGTTTGCGCCCCATGTTGAGACCTCTGCAGGTATGGTCTTGCCCAATGACTATCTCAAAGCCGTGGCAGATGCCGTGCATAGCGTCGGTGGCCTGTTTGTTCTAGACTGCATTGCCTCGGGCACCATCTGGGTTGATATGAAAGCCTGCGGCGTGGATGTACTGATCAGTGCGCCGCAAAAAGGATGGAGCAGTTCCCCCTGTAGTGGTTTGGTGATGCTCAGCGCCCTGGGCCGCGAACGGATTGAAGGCACCCGCAGCAGCAGCTTTGCCTGTGATTTGCTCAAGTGGCTGCAAATCATGGAGACTTACGAAAAAGGTGGACATGCCTATCATGCGACGATGCCAACGGATGCTTTGACGGTGTTCCGTGATGTGATCAATGAAACCGAAGTTTATGGCTTGGAGCGCGTTTGTCAGCAGCAGCAGGAATTGGGCGATCGCATCCGAGCATTGCTGGTAAATAAAGGTATTAAGAGCGTGGCGGCAGAGGGGTTTCAGGCCCCTAGCGTGATTGTTAGCTATACCAGCGATCCAGAGATGCAGTCTGGGAAAAAGTTCAAGGAGTTGGGAATGCAGATTGCGGCTGGGGTGCCCCTGCGATGCGATGAGCCAGAGGATTTCCAGACCTTTCGGATTGGTTTGTTTGGATTAGATAAATTGCAGAGTTGCGATCGCACTGTGGCTAAATTTGAAGCCGTTTTAAATCAGATTGTGTAAGAGCAGTGATGTCGTTGATGGCTGTCTGTACAACAACAAATCGGCTATAGTATACATAGTACAAACGTACTTTGCGTTTCTATTGTCCTCCCTGCCGAATGGGTGATGTATTATGCACAACCAAGAACGACCGACTGCCTTTGAGCAAACGCCTCAGCTCGAAGCCCTGATTACCGAACAACGATCGCTTCTTCAGGCTCTTGGTCAAGAGTTGCGATCGCTCCAGCAGCAGGTCTGCACGCTGCAAACGGAAGTTCGGCAGCAGCCTACTCTGGGCTTCAGTAACGGGAGGGATTACATCATTATCGAGCGGGATAAAAACATCCTCTGGCATCGATTCGATAATGACGAGCCATTGCCCATTAAATCTAAAATTCTTAAGGGTTATATTAGGCGAGTTGCCTTTGTTGATAAGGAATACCCTAAACTCCATGTGTTTATTGAAGGCGATCGCGAGTATGTCCTCGTCACTGGTTTTGAAACCTACTTTGCACGGGAGCTACTGGCGGCGATTGGCACCCTGAAGTCTGAAGATTTGGCCCATCCGGTGATCATTAAGCCCGATACCGGCAGTGACGACAGCAAGAGTAAGCACAAGCCCGTGTTTTGCAACGTGATTCATCGTGGGCGAACCATCAAGCCAGGAACCCTGCGAGACCAGGATATCCATCAGTTGCTGAAGCGAGCGGAAGCTGTTCTCAAAGGGGACATAGCGACTGTTAAACAGGGGCACCCTGCTACTTCTCAAGGAAATGTGACTCAGTTTCCAGCATCGCAGCCATCCGCAGTCTTGCCCAAGCTACCGCAGATGCCCTCTAAAGCTGTGAAGCCTGCACAGCCTGCGGCAACGCAAGCCCAAAATCCGGTGGATTGGATCAAGGTCTGTCGAGATTTGAATATCAGTAAGCAGCAATTAATGGCGGTGGCGCGCAGCCTCAAACTTCCGCACGGGAAACTTGATCGTGCTCAATCGGCTCGACTCTATCAAGCCGTTTATGAGCAGTATGGAGAAGCAGCGGGGTGAGTCGTCTGCGCCTAGAATATGGATGGGAATTCAATCTGAAAAAGCGATGACTGCCATCTGCCTGAATATGCAGCCTTTAATTGAGCTAACCCATGAGCAGTTCTATGAGCTGTGCATGGCGAATAAAGACGTGGCAATGGAGCGCAGCCCAGTAGGAGAGCTGATTATTATGCCCCCAGTCGGTGGTGAGAGTGGAGAAAGAGAAGCGAACTATATCACCGATCTCAATAATTGGAATCGACAAGAAAAGCTAGGTAAAGTTTTCAGCTCCTCTACCGTTTTTAAGCTGGCCAGCGGAGGAGATCGCTCTCCTGATGCAGCCTGGGTTGCCTTAGAACGCTGGAATGCACTAACGCCCGACCAGCGTAAGCGATTCCCGCCCCTATGCCCTGATTTTGTGATTGAGCTGCGATCCGAGAGCGACAGATTGAGACCCCTGCAGGCAAAAATGCAGGAATATCTAGAGAGTGGCTTGCGGCTAGGGTGGCTAATTAATCCCCAAGATCAAGCGGTAGAGATTTATCGAGCTGAGAAAGCGGTGGAGGTGTTGTCAATGCCAGTTACTTTGCTAGGAGAAGAAGTGCTGCCTGGGCTTGTTCTGGGCGTGGAAGGATGAAGTTGTTTAATGTCTCAGCTTAAGCCAGTAGAAACAATCTCTTCGTCAGCATCTGATAGAGTTCAAAACTTGCGGCGTCTCGCATTCTTACTAGATAACTCCATTCCTGTCCCCGGCACTAAATTCAGGTTTGGCCTTGATCCGATTCTGGGGCTGCTCGGAATTGCCGCTGGCAGTGGTGATGTCGTGGGCGGTGCAGTGGGCGCTTATATCGTCTCCCAGGCTGCACGAATGGGGGTACCCAGTGACGTGATCTGGCAAATGGTAGGGAATATCCTTTTGGACTCTCTCGCAGGTCTTGTCCCTGGCCTAGGGGATCTGCTGGACTTCGCGTGGAAGGCAAATACGAGAAATATGGCTCTGCTTGATCAGCATTTGCCAACCGCTTCAACCCTTGAGAAGGGCAATCCTTTCTTTGTCTTTGGCATCACCTTGCTCACCGTTCTAATTGTGGTTGGGTGTGCATTCTTGACCTTATTTTTTATTAAAGCTGTGCTGCAGCTTTTGGCTTGATCATAAGCCCTATACGTATTTGCTTCGATCCTAAAAAGGTTGAATATTCGCTTAAGAAAATATAAGACCGTGACGGTTGTTACCATATTGCCTGACATGTCTTGAGAGAATCGCAAAGAACTCTGCCCTGGTTTTATCTCACACCTCTGTCGTGCCTTGTATGAATCAACGCGACCAACGATCTGAGGGGTTGAGGGATGCTGTAAAGCGCAGATGATGCATATCTCAGGATCTAATATGGACCGTTCAGTACAACTGCCTCAAGCACTACAGCCGACTGATGCCGGTGTTTCTAAGAGCAGTCATCGTACCGGAATGACGGTGGAGGACCTCAAGCAGGCATTCCTCGATAACTTGTTTTATGACCAAGGAAAGTTCCCGGCCCTGGCAACGCAGCACGACTACTATATGGCGCTGGCCTATGCGGTGCGTGATCGCCTCCTGCAGCGCTGGAACCAAACCGCAGCGACCTACACGGCTGAGGGGTCTAGAACCGTTGCCTATTTCTCAGCTGAGTTTTTGATGGGGCCGCAGTTGGGCAAAAACCTGACGAGTCTGGGGATTTATGACCGCGTGAGAGATGCGATCGCATCTCTCGATCTCGACCTTGATGCCCTTCTCGACGAAGAACCAGAGCCGGGTTTGGGCAACGGTGGCTTAGGTCGCTTAGCTGCCTGCTATCTTGACTCCCTGGCTACCTTAGAGATTCCCGCCTTGGGCTACGGCATCCGCTACGAATTCGGTATCTTTCAGCAAGACCTGCAGGATGGTTGGCAGGTCGAGAAAACTGACAAGTGGCTGCGCCTTGGTAATCCCTGGGAAATCAAGCGGCCTGAGTGGGGCGTAGAAGTTAAGTTTGGCGGCCACACCGACAGCTATCTCGATCAAGACGGTTGCTACCGCGTCCGCTGGGTGCCGGAACAAACCGTGATGGGCATCCCCTACGACACGCCCTTGCTGGGCTATCAAACTGCCACCGCCAATACCCTGCGACTGTGGACTGCAGAAGCACCAGAGTCCTTTAACTTTGAGTCCTTTAACTCAGGAGACTACCTGGGAGCCGTCTACGAAAAGATGATTTCCGAGAACATCTCCAAGGTTCTTTATCCCAATGATGACTCTGCTCAAGGGAAGCGGCTGCGCCTTACCCAGCAGTACTTCTTCGTTTCTTGCTCCCTCCGTGACATGCTGCGGATTTTGATTGGACAAGAGCTACCGCTAGAGAAATTCCATGAGAAATTTGCGGTGCAGCTCAACGACACCCATCCGGCCATTGCCGTTGCGGAACTGATGCGGCTGCTTCTTGATGAACATCATCTCAACTGGGAATCTGCCTGGTCGATTACCCAGCGCACCTTTGCTTACACCAACCATACGCTCTTACCCGAAGCCCTAGAGCGTTGGCCCATTGACCTGTTCGGACAGCTTTTACCTCGACACCTAGACGTTATTTACGAAATTAATCACCGTTTTATTGATGAGGTTCGCATCAAGTTCCCCGGTGATGAGGCACGGTTGGCGCGTTTATCTCTGATTGATGAAAGTGGCGAACGATATATTCGCATGGCCCATCTCGCCTGCGTCGGTAGCCACACGATCAACGGCGTCGCGGCCCTCCATACTGAACTGCTGAAGCAAGATGTCCTCCAGGATTTCTATGCCATGTACCCCCATAAGTTTCAGAATAAGACCAATGGGGTGACGCCGCGTCGGTTTATGGTGTTGAGCAATGCCAAGCTCACCAACCTAATCACTGAAAAGATTGGCGATCAGTGGGTGAAACACCTCGATCAGCTGCAGCAGCTCGAAGCCTTTGCCGACGATCCTGACTTTCAGAACACCTGGCGCGAAATCAAGCTGAGCTGCAAGCGCGACTTAGCCGTCTTCATCCAGCAGCAAACCGGAATTGTCGTCGATCCTCACTCGATGTTCGACATCCTGATCAAGCGCTTTCATGAATACAAGCGTCAGCATCTAGACGTGCTGCACATCATTACGCTCTACAATCGGATCAAGGCCAATCCTGATATTGATATTACGCCTCGCACCTTCATCTTCGGGGGTAAAGCGGCCCCCGGCTACTGGATGGCGAAGCTGATTATCAAGCTAATTAACTCAGTGGCTGACGTGGTCAATCGTGACCCTGACGTCCGAGGGCGGCTGAAGGTGGTGTTCATGAAAAACTTCAACGTCAAGCTGGCCCAGCGCCTATACCCCGCCGCCGATTTATCGGAACAGATTTCCACGGCGGGCAAGGAAGCTTCCGGTACCGGAAACATGAAGTTTGCCCTCAACGGTGCCCTTACCATCGGGACTTTAGACGGAGCCAACGTCGAGATTCGAGAACAGGTCGGCGCTGAAAACTTCTTTCTGTTTGGCCTAACAACGGAGCAGGTCTATAAGATGCGGGCCGAAGGCTACTGCCCGCAAGACTATTACCAAGCCAACCCAGAATTGAGGCTAGCCCTAGATCGCATTGCCTCCGGCTTTTTCTCCCACGGTGACACAGAGGTTTTCAAGCCCCTCCTTGACGGACTCATGAACCACGACCCCTATTTTCTGCTGGCGGACTATCAGTCCTATATTGACTGCCAGAAAGAGGTGGGTCTGGCCTTTAAAGATACGGCTCGCTGGACGCGGATGTCGATTTTGAATACGGCCCGCACCGGTACTTTCTCTTCGGATCGCGCCATTCAGGAATACTGCGACGACATTTGGAATATTCAGCCGGTCAAGGTGGCCCAGCCTGACGACGTTCCTACTGCTGTGGAGTTACTACATGAAAATCTATAACCACGACATCATGACCTGTACCCACGAGGCGGTGGATGGTAATCATCTTTACTCGGGTCGAGTGTTGGGCATGACCGCTCCTGAGGATCTGATTCAGCTTCACCCTGATCTACAGCCTGAGTGGTCTGCGATTATCGAGCACTACCGTCGGGTGGGGCTTAGCCCTAGCGCCAACGTCATCTGGGATGTGTCTCTCAAGCGGATGGAAGAGTACCCTGATCATGTTCCGTCTGTCTTTTATTTTGGGGACGCGCTGCATCAAGAGAGTTGCGATCGCAACTACTTCCACCAGCTCGACCAGGACTGGCACAGCGTCGTGGAGTTCATCAACTCCAAAAATAACTTCATGCAGCTAGCCGAAGAGCTAGGGGTGACCGTTCCCCAGACCCAGTGCTACCAAGAGACGGCGGAGGTAACGGGCGAGATTCCCTACCCCTGTTACCTAAAGCCTGCGGTCTCCGTCGACGGCGTCGGCATTGTTCGATGTCAAACTGAAGCGGAGCTGGATCAAGCGCTTAAGGAGATGCCCGCACACAATTCCTTTCAAATTCAGGAAGAGATCGTGGCCTCGGCGTTCTTGAACCTGCAGTACCAAGCCACCGAGGAATCTGTTAAACCTCTGGCAGCCTCCGAGCAGATTCTGGACGGGTGTGCCCACGGCGGCAATCGCTATCCGACCGCCCATCAACCCTGGGATCTGGTCACCCCCATGGCTCAGTGGATGGCCCAGAAAGGCATGAAGGATGTCTTTGCCTTCGACGTGGCGGTCGATGAGCGGGGGACCAAACCTCGGTATTTAGCCATTGAATGCAATCCAAGGTTCAATGGTGCCTCCTACCCGACGGGCGTTGCCCATAAGTTAGGGATCGAAAGCTGGTCCTGTGAAACTTTTAGAACAGATTACCGCTCTCTAGAACAGATTGATATAAAGGATATTGAATTCAATCCTGAGACCGGCACAGGGATTATCATCGTCAACTGGGGGCCAATTCAGGTGGGCAAGCTGGTGATTTTGTTGGCAGGCTCTCAGGAGGAGCAGCAGACCTTAAAAATGGCTTTGCGTGCAAAGCTGGGTTCACCGCAGAAATAGAAAGTCCAGATCGCGGACGGCACTTGTCGCTATATTTGTGCGCTTATTTATGGCCATTGAGGCTCACGACTGAGGGCGAGCTTGTTTGTCTCGTGCCATTAAATAGGTCTCTAAAAGCTGATGTTCTTGTGACTTCTCTTAGGGGAACCCTACGGCTAAGATAGGGAATGGTTAACCCTAATTTGCGTCAGGGCGCACAACCATGCAACTGAGGGGGAATGACAAGTCGTTGATGAATGAATTGACGCTGCAGTGGCGAGAACAAGATCGGTTCAAAACTCAAGCTATCGGTGATCAGCATCCGAGTCGAGAACCGGGAGTGGTGCGATTGGGACGTGACCCGGCCCGCTGCGATATTGTTCTCCATGATCGGTCTGTGTCGGGTCTCCATGTTGAGCTGTTTTGGCAGCAGAGTCAGTTTTATCTTCGCAATTTGCGAGCTAGTAATCCTCCCGTCATTGATCAAACGCCTCTACCTGATGGAGAGTGCTCTCTACGCCAGGGCAGCAAAATCTGTTTGGGCCGGATGGAGCTGACGGTGACGGCAATCTCTGTCCCGGCCGTGCCGTCTCGTCCGGAGCGAGCATTAGAGTCCTACGGCATCAAATGTCCTAACGCTGACTGTGGTCAGGTGCTGCCCTATACCTCTGCTTCTCTCCAGCAGGGATGTCCGCATTGTGGCTCTTCGCTGGCGGCAGGGGTCACGGTTGTGGGCAATCCGAGCTAAGGTCAGTCATCATGACGCTGCACGTTCAGCTAGCTTGGCAAGACCCGCAGACCGGTGAGCACCAATCGGTCTCTGCAGCGCAATCGATTGCGTTCGGACGCGACTGGAATCAGCTGCCTGAACAGCATCAAGGTCAGAACGTTACCCGCATTTTATTGACGGGCAGCAAGGTCTCTCGATTTCATGCTCTCATTGAGGTGGTTCAGGATCAGGCTCAGATCTTGGATCAAAACAGCAGCAATGGTGTTCAGGTCAACACGGTCCCCCAGTCTGTCTGTCTGCTCAAGACGGGCGATCGCATCCAGATCGGCTCTTATCAGATTACGGTTACGCTGACATCTGCTCGCCCCTCGCGGCAAGATTCCGTCATTCAGATCCCGGATCCTGTTGTGTCGGATCTCGTCGGCTCAGGAGAGAGCGTCAATTCTTTCCCACCCCCTTGCTTTCAAGCCCGTCAGGTCGATATCCAGGCTCTCTATGCAACGCGCCTGCCGATTGAAGAGATAGAGTATGTGGCGGTGGGGGCCGGACTGGGTAGCTTTGTCTGGGTTGACTGTTTGCGGCTCAGTGGCGCTCAGACCCATCAGATTCGGGCTTTGGGCCTAGAACCTCAGCCCTATGCGCGCTATCAGCGGCTGTGTCTTAACTCGCAGATCCCTCCCCATGAGCGCCTCCGATCTAATTCAGATTCTTGCCCGGATAATATTTGGGGCTGGCCTAGCTATGCGCTTAGAGAAGCTTGGAGGAGTCTAAAAAAGGGACATTTTGGAGAAGGGAGTAAACGGCTGTGGCAGGTGTTTGCGGAGCCTGCATTTGCCGAAACCTATACGCCTAAGGCAGGCAACGTATTTGCCTCCATCGATCGAGAAGCAGCTCGGATCGGCTGGCCGGAGATCTATCGCTTTGGACGGGTGCGGTCGATTCGGCAGACGCAAGATGGACGATATGCGATCGCATATTCCCAAGGCCGGGGCCAGCATGCGTTTCTGGTGGCGCGGTACGTTCATCTCGCTACGGGATACCCGGTGATTCAGTTCTTGCCGGATCTCAAGCAGTACCGTAGCCAGCACGGCGACTTTAAATCGGTGGTCAATGCCTACGAAGAACATCGCCACGTCTATCAATTTTTAGAGGAACAGGGCGGTACCGTTGTCCTGCGGGGGCGGGGAATCGTGGCCTCACGAATTATTCAGCGCCTGTTTGAGGCCCGCCAGCGGAATCCGAATATTTCTATATTGCACCTGATGCGGACGCCCAAGCCGAAGGGCAATTCCTATGGGAAGTCGCAGCGAGGTGTGAAAAACCACTTTGAGTTTCAGCCCTTTAATTGGCCCAAGGCCTGTTGGGGTGGCACGCTAAGGACGCTGCTGGAAAAAATGGAGCCAGAGATGCGATCGCAACTCTTAGACCAGTGGGGCGGAACCACCACCGCCGATCGTGCCGATTGGCAGCAAATTGTTCAGCAGGGCATCGACGAAGGCTGGTATCAAATTACCTTTGGAAAAGTGACCCGTGTTGAACCGAACGATCAGGGAAAACCGGTCACCTACATCCAGGGCAGTCAGCTTCAGGGTGAAATGAAGCTAGAGGCCAACTTCATCATTGACGCCACCGGCCTAGACGGCACCGTTAAATCTGATCCACTCCTGGCAGACTTGGTTGATCACTACAGTTTGCCCCTCAATCCGAAGCGGCGGCTCACGGTTGCCAATGACTTTGAGCTGCTAGAGCTGCGAAATCATCAGGGACGGATCCATGCCGCCGGTGCAATTACCTTTGGTGGTCCCTACGCCGCAGTAGACAGCTTTTTGGGGCTACAGTACTCCGCCTTAAGAGCCGTGGATGGCCTCGTCACCGCGCGGGCACCCGGTGTAAAACGGCTGGATGGCCTCCATTCCCTCAGCCAATGGCTCCGCTGGATCAACAACCAAACACCCTCGTGAATCAAAGACCATGACCCCCACTCTTTTTGGACGTTGGCAAACCCGAATCTTGCTACTAGAAACCGTAGGACTGACGGTTACGCTATTTTTTTGTGTCGGCATCCTTGGACCCGGCTTTGGTCTCGCGCCCTTCTTTTATCTGCAATATATTTTACTGTTTGGGATTGCCTGGGATGCCCTCTACCACGCGCTGCAGCAGTGGCGCTGGGACCATGACTGGCCTGCCGCTCTGCAGTGGTTTGCTGCGCTATGGGAGTGGTTTTTCTTCGTTCTTCTTTTTGAAATTTTTCAAGCTAGGCTACCGGGAATCGAAGACTTTAACCTGGGGTGGTTTAGCCTCCATTATGGCTTGGTTTGGCTGAGCGTTTTTATGGTCTCCCAGAGCTTGATGCGCCTGATCTTTCCTCGCTGGCGGTTTCGAGGCGGGCAGTGGCTACCCTAGTCAACGACCTGGCAGGTCTAAGCCAGAGCGCAAGAGAATAGCCGCACAAGAGACCCTAGCGAGCATGTACCCGAGTAGATCTGGGCACCCAGATGATCGGCGCCGCCAACATACTGACCGTTCAGCCAAATTTGCGGCACCGTGATCGGTGTTTTATGACCCAGTATTGGCATTACTCTGGCGAGCATTTCGTAGAGGCTGCGTAGTTCTCGAATGACATCGTGATGAGTGTACTGAATGCCTGCCTCAGCCATGTATTGCTTCGCACGCTGACAGTGGGGACAGCTTTCTTTTCCAAATAAATGATTGCCCTTGATCTCTGATCGGCGGGCATAGGCATCGACAACAGCTTGCGTTAGCAGACCGCGATTGAGGGCGCTACCTTAACTGATAACCTTGTCTTCTACCAGGGTTCTTGAAGTGACAGTAGAAAAACATGAATCACTCCAACCTTGATTGTGGAATGATTCATGTCGAGCCTGATTGCAGAACTCAAGCAAATTCTAGACTTTCGCAAAGCTCGTGGTAAGTCCTATCCCTTATGGGTTCTGTTGCTATTGATCATTATGGGGATACTCGCTGGGTATCATGGCTACCGTCCCCTCCAGACCTTTGTCGAAGAGCATCATCGGTCATTGTGCCAACTATTGGGCTTTAAGGAACTCGCAGCTCCTTCCTACTCAACCTTTTGGCGTGTGATGCTGGGCCTTGACTTTCTCGCTCTGAGCCACCAATTTGAGCATTGGATGGGGTCTCAAGGCGCAATTGATAGCCCTGACAATCGTGTTGCTTCCATTGACGACAAGCGCATTCGGCAACGTCTCACGAATGCCGCTGGCAAAGAGCGGTTTGTGGGACTAGTGAGTCTGTTTGCCGTCGAAGTGGGCGTCACCTTGAAGCTAGAGGCACTGACCCAATAAGGCAGTAGCGAGATTAAAGTGCTGCAGACACCGCTCGAAACGCTACAGATAGATGGCTTGCTCATTTCAGCATTAGCTTGTGCCCACCAGTGGCTATCGCCGGTGAGGGGGCATTGGGGCATTAAAAATCGGCTCCATTGGCTCAAGGATGTTGTCTTTGGAGAAGATGATTATCGCCTTGAAGATGAACAGGTCTTGCTCAATTGGTTACTTTTTAGAACCCTTGCTATTAACATTCTGAGATTGAAGGGCTACCAGTCGCTCAAAACCGCGCTCACTAAGCTCGCTAACCGAGTAGACTCTATTTTTTCGCTGCTAACTTAAAACAGCCCTGCATCTTCTCAAGAAACGTCTGTATAACAATGCTGACAATAGCTTGGTAAATCGTGCTTGATGTGACGGACTCGAAAATCTTGGTACTTTTCTGAATTCCAAATATCTTTAAAGTCTTCTTCAAACACATTTCCCATTTTTACTGTATCAGAGTCGGCAAGCATGCAGCAGGGAACAACATCTCCGTTGGAGCATATATACGAGGATTTCCACGGCCATGAGCAGATATTTGACTCTGTATAAAAGTCTCCATCAAAGACCCTTAAATCAACATCTTCTTTTGCGGCAGTTTCTTTCACTTGAGAAAGGACTTGATTGAGCTGCTTTGAGAAACTTTCATCAGAAACAAGACTTATACTGTCAGCATATTCAGACAGATCGTCTTTACCCCAGTCATTTATAAATATTTGAAGCGTTAACGACTTAAGACCTAGCTCTTTGACAAGCTTTACCACATCATCTGCTTCATGAAAGTTCCGTTTAGTCAAGACCATCCAAGCATTGATATTCGACTTGTTTTTATGATCGACTAAATTCATGAATTCTTTTATGTTTTTGCAAACAACATCGAATTTGCCCCCCACCCTTATCTGCTCAAATGTTTGAGCAGATGCTCCATCAATACTGACGTTAATGGAAGTGTTTGTTAGATCCGCCAGCGAATGAGCTGCTTTGCCACTCAACAGAGAGCCATTTGTCGTAAGGCTCATTTTGATGTTTTTAGACTCCCCCAACTCAAGCATGGGAATTAGCTCTCTATTGAGCAAAGGTTCTCCCATGCCTTGAAGCTTGACCCAAATTAGCTTCGGCAATTGCTTGAGAATTGCCTCAAATCTATCAATCTTGAGTTTGAGAGCTTCCTTGTCCCAATGGGTAACCTGGCAGTGAGGACAACGAAAATTACAGCTATTTATGGGTTCAACTTCTAAGCTTGATGGCAAAAAAGGTAAATGTTTGAGTTTTAGTAAATATCCAACACGCATCCCAAGATCATTAATTATTTTGTCGGGATGACGGACTTGCTTTAGTAATGTATTAAACTTCTCGCCTGAGATTCTAAACATACTTAGCTCTCTTTAATGGCTTAGTCTATTTTTACGGAGGAATAAAAATATCCTACCGTTCTAGCTTCGAGCTTGTCAATAATTGAGCCAGACCGCAGAAGTGGCAAGGTAAATATTATAGAAGAGAGTGATAGATCGCTTGGGGATCGTGTCAGGATAAGCGTAAGAAAAAAGTGTCGATTGTGTACATTTCTTAAATCAAGTTCAGCCTCAGTCCGAAACCACGGATTCCAGCACGCCACTATTCTTGACGAGTTCATATTATTGAAAAAATAGCGCACCTACTCTCAACAAGAGATGCCTTATTGCTTCTTGTGCCTACCCTGGGGAGCATGTCACTTCTTTGATAAGAATTAGAAGTTGTTCTGCAATCTATAGGACATCTTTGATTTTCTGTACCGCTAAAATGAGTCCCAGAATGCTCATCAGAAAACTGCTAAAGATAATCAGGTGTTGACGGACATTAACGTCAAAAGTCTGACTAAACTTCTTGGCAATGCCGTCTACCTTACCTTCTGCCGTGCTAATGGCTCCCTCACGCTCCAGCGTCCATTCCGTGAAGTCTTCTTGGTACTGATCGAGATCTGCCTCATACTGGTCCTGGACAGAAGCCGAGCGGGCATCTGTGCCCGTTGGTTTCGTTGGCTCAGTGGGTTCGGGGTCATCGACAACCGGCTTATAGGAGGTACGAATGCCGGGGAACTCACAGTCCTTGAAAATACTCTCGCCCATGCAGGGACAGTCTTGCTTGGCCTGATCGTCAAAATCAGCAAGTTTTTTTTCTTCGTTGATGACCTGAATCCAGCAGGGGTCTTTGGCAATATCTTGCCCCATATCAGAGAGAGTCACCAAGACTTCAAAGGGCCATTTTGTTAATGCGAATTGATTGAACACTTGCCCTGAGGGACCAAAGGTATCTAAAGGAAAAACGCCACCGCCAAAGATAATCTGCGGCAGCAAAAAGATGAGAACTAGCAGTGGTGCAACCCCCGGATTAGGAGCTATTGCTGAGCCGAATAGCCCCATGAGCATTCCACCAATGAAGGCCAGCACTAGCGTCACGTACATCCCAAGCAAAATATTGGGAGCTGTCGGAAAGTCAGAGACGGCAATTACCTTGAATAGCAAAAAGACACCGGCCTGGTAAAGCGCCAAAACAACGCTCAGCCAAACTTTAGAAAGGACGTAGGGGATAATCTGCAGCCCAATAATGCGCTCTCGTTTATAGATATCAATTTCTTTGACAATTTCGCGCATAGCAGGCAAGCTCCCGACCATGACGGCGAACAACACGGTGGTAAACAGCATCGTTACCGTCAGGCTGGGGGTACCGTCTGCGGTACTGAATAAGGGCTTGCGCCAGGTCATCAAATCTAAGAGACCGATCAGTGGGGCCACCGCCAGCATCAGCATCAGATTGATGCGATCGCGTCCTAAAATCGCTAGATTCCGCTGAGACAAGATTAGGAACTGTCTCCAAGCCGAAACCCGCTTAACATTTGCGCCAGGTGCCTGCTGTCGTAGTCGCCTGCCCTGGGGTTTGCTCCTCTGTTCTAGGTTCTGCTGGCGCTCGACCACATATCGCTGGTGCTGCGGTGAGTTTTGAAAGGTCTGATGCCAGTCTTCTGGAGAGCGCTCATGTTCAACCCGCCGATAAATTTGGTTAAACCGCTCCACTTCAAAGTGCTGGGTGGCTTCCTGGGGGGGGCCAAAGTAAGCAAGATTACCCCCTCGCGCCATAAAAACAACCTGATCACAAAGCGTGACGTTTTCAGTAGCGTGGGTAATCAGCAAAATAGTGCGGCCCTGATCGGCCAGCTTACGCAAAAGCTGCATCAGCTCTGTTTCAGTGCCTGGGTCTAAACCCGACGTTGCCTCGTCTAAGAAGAATAAACTGGGCTTGGTCAGCAGCTCTACGCCGATGGAGACGCGCTTTAGCTGTCCGCCACTCAGAGATTTAATCGGTACCGATCGGCGCGCGCTCAAGTTTAGGTCAACGAGCACTTCATCAACGCGCTGCTTGCGTTCGGCCCGGGTGGTGTCGGCAGGCATCCTTAGTTTGCCTGCGAAATCAAGGGCCTGCTCCACTGTCAACTCCATATGAACAATGTCCCGCTGGGGCACGTAGCCGATTTCGTTTCGGTAGGCGTTGAAGTTTTTATAGAGGTCAGTCCCGTTGACGAGTACATAGCCACTGGTGGCGGGGCGAAATCCGTTGAGGGCGTCGAGCAGCGTTGATTTACCGCCGCCGCTCACCCCTGCGATCGCAACAAATTCGCGGGCCTGAATCGAAAGGGAAATATTGTTTAGTAAATTGAGTCCTTTGCTGATTTTTTTATTGAGGTCGATGGCGTCTAAGCGCAGATTTCCAGCCTCATTTACCTTGAAGAGAGTCTCATCAACATTGAATGTTAGATGAGTCGGACCGATGCGGATCACATCTCCCACCTTTAAAACGCGCCGCTCTGAGAGGGGTTTGCCGTTTACGAAAGTTCCGTTCGTAGAGCTCAGATCTTCGAGTAGATAGTCTCCCTTCGCTTTTTGAATCTGGGCATGGAAGCGAGAGGAAGCGGGATGATCAATGATCATGTCGTTGAGCGGGTCGCGCCCCAGACTTAGAGTCTGACGACCTTTGAGGTTGAGGGTTTGGTTGGGGGCTGCTTGCTTTGGCCCGACGGCGGATTCTTGAAAGACCAGCTCAAAGGTGCCGATGGAGATGCGATCGCAATTCACCAACGCTTGAGGTTGATGGGGGACAAGCTTGACATCGTTAACAGAGGTGCCGACCGAACTCGACAGATCGGTCAGAACATAGTGATCGGTAGACCAAACAACTTGAGCGTGACGGCGGGAAACCGTGAGATCATCATTGAGTGGCACCGTGTTGTCCGGCGCTCGCCCCAGCGTTACAGATCCCTGACTGAGGTGAATCGTTTGAACTAAAACGCTCCCCTGATAGACTTCCAGTCTTGCAGCTATGTTCGACATTGTCCCGGTGCGATCGCAATCATCAATGTTTTAGGCTACAGCGATTGCATCCGTTCCGGCGACCTTCAGCCTTATTTAACGGTCCGTTTAAAGTTGTCAGCGTCTTGGTGCTTATTGATGTGGCGAGAGAGAACCTCGATAAAATCTCTTTCAGAGGCGGTAGGATCGGTCGCCAGCGCTTGCTGACATACGATTGCCGCAATCGGCCCTATAAACTCAGCGAGTTCTTTCTGGCATCGCTCTACAAATTGTTCATCTAGCTTTCTAGGAGTCTGGATCTGCCGCGAAGGTGGGATTGCAGCATCTTCATCAACCTTCTCCTCAGCAAAAGCCGCCGGGGCATCTGCCAGAGGAACCGTCGGTATAGAAGAGGAGCTCGTTTGTAATTGTTGAAGCTGCTGCAGGATTTCCGCCGTCGTTGTCGGGCGCTGATTCACCGCTGGCATCATCAAATAGTCAAGAAAGTCTGTAAACTCTGGTGTTAGGTCAGTTGCAGCTTGGTGCCATTTGAGAGTATCGGTCGTGCTGTCATACAGCTTGCCCAGCTCCGTCGCCGTCACCAGATAAACAAAGGTACGCCCGAGGGCGAAAAAATCTGACTGAGCAACAGCCTGACCATACATCTGCTCCGACGGAGTATAAAACGATGACACGACGCGGGTACCCGCCTGACCACTGGGATCACCGCTGATATTGGTGACGGAACGAGCCGTGCCAAAATCAACCAGCGCCAAGCTCCCTTCTGCCTTGAGCATAATGTTAGAAGGCTTGATATCGCGGTGCAGAACATGCTTCTGATGCAAAACTTGCAAGATTTCTACAACCTGTATCAGCCACTGCAGTGCTAATCTCTGCTCAATCGGTTGTCCACGTTGCCTAAGATAGTCCTGTAGATCCAAGCCCACAACATGCTCCATGATGATGCAGTGCAGGGGTTCGGAGCGGTTTTTAGCGTAATAGGTAAAATAAGCCCCATCTTCAACGGCTGGAATGCCGGGATGATGAAGCTGACTTAACAGGAACGCTTCGCGTTGGAATAATTCCACATGCTTGGGCAAATTATCCGTCAGCACCTTTAGAATCTTAGTCTCGGCCTGACGCAAGCGCACTTCATAGGTAGAACCAAAGCCGCCTTTGCCGCGCTGCTTGGTCACCCGATAGCGTCCCTCCAGCAGCAGTTCAGAGCCACAGCCCTGACAGAACAGATGAGCATCGATGTTATGAGGATTGGGACAGTTAGGATTGATACAAAGAGTCATCTGCTCTCGCAGTGGAAAACTACTTTCAGTATGAGGCTACTTGCCTGTACCTGCTGTTTAAATATCTGCGAATCTTAAGATCATTATGACAACCCGCATCATTTCGAACAGGATGCCGGAGTTGCACTGCTCTGATTCCTTTTGAAGTCAAGCCTTCAGAGATATCAAAGCTGCATATTGCCAGCCAGCGACACAATTGCCGATAGCATAGCCCGCACTCAAACGGAAGTCGCCGGAGGTCTCGTATTTCGACCCAGGCTTTCGACCCAGCATTCCTTATTCACTTAATTCATGATAATTGGGTGAGGTGAGTGACCGTGGCAACGCCCGCTTCAACTTGCCAGAACACATCGAACCCTTTAACGCGCATATTCCACTGCTGGCCGGGGCGACCGTCCTTGCCACGCTCATGGGCTGGGCGTGGATCTTGAGCGATAGTTTCAGCAATGAGAGTTCGAACCTGTTCGACATGAACCCCTTGACTGGCTTCTAATGCGGACTGTGCCGCTGCACTCCAAAGCACCAAGAGCGGCGGTGGCTCTGCGATTGCCCAGGCGCTGTCTGCTTCGGGTATCGCATCAGCATAGGGAATGTAAGGTTTAATATCCAACACCGGTGTGCCATCGAGAAAATCGCCCCCACGGATATGAATCAGAATTTTGTCCGATTGATAGTCCACTCGGTCGAGGGAGACCGCACTCAATCCTATCGGGTTCGGTCGATTGGGACTACGTGTGGCATAGACCCCCATTGTTTTCTTGCCGCCTAGCCGAGGCGGCTGTACCAGCGGTTTAGTCTTGGCATATCCCTGATGAAAAAGAAACACTACCCAAATATGGGAGAAACGCTCAAGCCCCCGTAACGAGAGCTTGTGATTTTCTGACTTAGAAAAGACAATAGCGGCTGTTGCAGAGGGCACCAGGCCAGCCTGTCTTGGGATGCCAAACCGCTCAGGGTAGCACGATTGCACGTGGGCAATGGGAGTTAGCGTGATCAAGTTTGAAGATATGGAAGTTAACGAATCGAGAGGGCAATACCTGGATTTCTCACCAGTCCTAGCTTAGGGAGCCTGCAACTTAGTATCCACAAAGATTACAGGTAATTCGGTCAAATAACACTCTGTATTTTGATTGAGCTTCGGTCTTTCTGGAATCCAACACACCTCGCATTTCTCATAAGTTGGGGTCTGGTTCGCGGGAAACACTACTCAACAGAGATTCTAGAAAATCAAGAAAATTACAGTCTGTTGTTTCCGCCAATCTGCGGGAATCCCGTAGGAGGATAGTTCACAGTGACAGCTAGGGCTGTAATAGAAATTTTGACCATTTCCCACGGCTAAATATATACAACGTTCGGATGTGTAAACGATTTTTTTGAAACTCGAGGAATTCTATTTTTTCAGGCTTCACACAGTAACCTCCCCAAGTATGAGGGCGTGGGATTTGATGTCCCTCATAGCGTTTCTTGATGACGCGCAGGCTCTCCTCAAGTTCAGCTTGTGATGATAGTGGAGTGCTTTGTTGTGAGGCTAAGGTTGTCAGTTGGGCATCTCGGCGTCTTTCATGAAAGTAGTACTCGGCATCTGCATCAGAAATCTGTGATGCCTGACCTCTGATGCGAACTTGACGCTCGATATGATCCCACCAAAATGTAAGGGCGACATTGGAATGGGTGGCAATCGAAAGAGCTTTGGGTGATTCGAGTGATGAACAAAAAACGAATCCTTCATCAGACACCTTCTTGAGCGCAACAAAGCGGGCTTCAGGAATAGCATCTTCATTTACAGTGGACAAGCACATAGCTTTTGGATGTTGTAATGGACTATCTTTCAAGGCGAGTGCAAACCAATCACGGAATACGTCTATAGCATTTGGTTTCATAACGACCCTTGAAGTAGAAGGTGTATAACTATGGTCATACGGTAGACAGTCGCAGAACATATCTTCTTGATGATATTAGATGCCACCTATCGCACAACACACTAATTTCTACCCCCATTGCGACAAATCACTGATCCAAGAGATGCCGATGGCTTGGCTGCAGGCCGTGTATCGCGCGGCAACAATGCTGGATAGTGGTTGCATTGATAGGCTTTTAGCGCAGGTTCCTGCAGAACAAAAGCTGCAGCAGGCGCAGCTTCAACAGATTGCTGATAGCTCTGATTTTGATCGGCTGGCAACCATCGTGGGCGAAGCGACAGCAGAATAATATCGATCCTTTAAGCTAAGGTTCTATAGTGAGATAGGCACTGCAGGAGGACGGTATGACAACCATTGCTGTGATTGATTACGATATGGGCAATCTCCATTCTGCCTGTAAGGGATTGGAGAAAGCGGGTGCTGAAACCGTTATTAGCGATCGCTACCAGGATCTTGAGCAGGCAGACGCCCTGGTTCTGCCCGGCGTCGGTGCATTTGATCCGGCTATGCAGCATTTGAGATCGCGCGATCTCATCTCACCTATCAAGGACATCATCGCCAGTGGCAAGCCCTTCTTTGGCATTTGTCTGGGCCTCCAGATTCTCTTTGATGGGAGTGATGAGGGAGAGGAGCCTGGCTTAGGCGTCATTCCGGGCACTGTGAAGCAGTTTCAGCCAGAACCCGACATTACCATTCCCCACATGGGCTGGAATCAACTGGATTATACGCAGCAGCTACCGGTTTGGGAGCGACTGCCATCACAGCCCTGGGTCTATTTCGATCATTCCTACTACGTCGATCCGGTGGATGCTAAGGTCTGTGCCGCTACCGTGACCCACGGTAGTCAAACCGTCACAGCTGCAATTGCCCGAAACAACATAGTCGCTGTTCAATTCCACCCTGAAAAGTCCTCTACTCATGGTCTCCAGCTCTTAGCGAACTTCATTCATCAGGTTCATGCGACTGTCCAGGTTCCGGCCTAGTAGCAAAGCGATGAGAATTCCAGCGCCCACCATCATTCAGTTTCTATGAGTTCAAACTATCTGATTGCCGTCCTTCCCGATCGCATGGAAGCGGAGGCCGCTTACACTGCTCTAGAATCAGCTCATGTGCCGTTAGAACAGGTGTCGCTCCTAGGGCGAGGGTATAAAAGCGCTGATGAGTTTGGCTTCATCAACCCCAGTGAACCGGCCCAAAAGCAGGCTTTGGGGATGATTTATGTGCTGGTGCCCTTTGGATGTATTTTAGGGTCTACCTTCCATTTGATGACCGGAGCTGAGATGTTCCCTTGGGCCTACCCCACCGTCAGCCATATTCTGGGGGGGCTTGTTGGAGCCTTATTTGGAGCCTCAGGCGGCTTTTTTGTCGGCGGCGGTGTCGGCTTGCTGGTGGGCGGCGGAGACGCTTTGCGCTACCGAAATCGTCTGGATGCGGGCAAATATCTGATCGTGGTCAAGGGTGCAGAAACATTGACGTATAAAGCCACCGATATTTTGCGACAGTTTGAGTTAGAAAATATACAAGGTTACGTGGAGCCTGAGAGTTAGGGGTAACCAGCGGTGCGAATCTACGGCAATCGTCAGATCAAAACCCTGTCGGGACGGCTCACTCGCCCAACGACATCGAGGGTGAGAGAGGCGGTGTTTGAGATCTGGCGTGGGCAGATTGCAGGCTGTTGCTGGCTTGATCTCTGCTGCGGTAGTGGTTCGATGGGAGCTGAGGCACTCTGTCGGGGGGCAGGTCTGGCGATCGGGATTGAACAATCGGGTCGAGCCTGCTCTGTGATTCGGGAGAATTGGCAGCTCGTGGCCAAGCCAGAACAAAGCTGGCAGGTGATTCGGGGCGATGTGGCGCGACGGCTTCCGAAACTGAAGCAAACGTTTGATCGGATTTATTTTGACCCGCCCTATGATTCTGGGATTTATGAAGTAGTTTTAGATGCGATCGCAACTCAAACCCTCCTAGCCCCCAACGGAGAACTCTGCGTAGAACACACCCCAGCCTACGCACTTCCGCTCGAATTGAAAGGCATCATCGCCCAACGCACCAAAACCTACGGCAACAGCGCCGTCACGTTTTATGTTCGACGATAGGATCGAGGTTTCAAAACCGTCGCGTTCTCAAGGGAGAGAGTAATGCGAAATCAACAGCTGCTTAAATATATTGCGGGTCTAGCCCTGATAGGGGTGACAGCCTGTAGCCCTTCCCCTCCTCCATTCACGCTGGAAGCGAAACCTGTGGGTGATGAGAGCAAAATTGTGATTGAGCATGTCCCTCCCCAGAGTCAGGTTTATCAACCCATTCATCATGCAATTCAGCAGTCTGGAGAATGGGATGCGATCGCATCCGATCTCAATAATAAATTTTCTCTGCCCCAAACCCTGACCGTTTATTTTCAAGAATGCGGAGAAAACGCCTCCAACGGTTCAGCACAAAACAAAATTGAGCTTTGCTATGAGTTCCTGCAGCAGCATGTCAATATCCTCGGTGCAGATGCGCAGACGGCTGCTGCCGCAAACTCTGCTGCTGTTGACGTGGCTCTGTTAACGCTCTTCCATGAACTCGGCCACACATTTATCCAGCAATATCAGCTTCCTATTACCGGTAGCGAAGAAAATGCCGCCGATGCGTTTGCGGCCCTAATGCTATCAGACCTCAAAGAAGAAGAGGCCGTGCTCACCAGCATGGAGCTGTTCGACGTGGATGGAGCTGAACAAGCAGCACTAGAACAACTATCCTTCTGGAATGCCCATGGCTTCAATGCTCAGCGCTACGCAAACATTGGCTGCATGATTGACAGCAATTTAGAAGAATCTGCGAGTGGCTCCAATCAACAAGCACCGTCGCTGGATCAACAGCAACGGTGCCAAAAAGACTTTCAAGATCATCGCAAAAACTGGGATGCGATGCTGTCTCCCTATCGCAGGCAAACCTCAGGGCAAGGTTAGAAACGCCTACAGTCCTAACTCATCTCCGCGCTTATATTGCTGCCAAGCTGCAACAAACAACCCCGCGAGGGTGATCGGAATTAGACCCAGTACAATACCGGACAGTAGAGGCTCAACCACAGAGATACTCCTTAGGCGCGTTAGTAACGTTCGTTCGTATTCCACTATAAATCTTTTTGGGTAGACAGTATGGGGCTATCAAGCGGTCGTCTATTAAAAGTCATCCGCCTTCTGATCTGTCTTACGCTGACGCTAAGCCTATTTGTGCCTTGGAGCTACAATTCCGGCTTTTACGGCTTTGGCGGAGAGATGATTGGTTACGTAACGCTGGGATTCATGGTGTTTATTGATCCAAAAATACTTTGTCTTCCGGTGTACTTCTTTATCAACCTCTGGTTTGGACGAGACTATCTATGGCTGGTGAACTGCCGACTTTTATCGGCTGGAGTTAGTTTTTACTTACTCATGCATCACATAAATCATATCTGGGCCTCTGGACTATTCTCTTACTATGTGAGATGGGGGTACAGGCTAGTGCTGCTAACAATGGGTATAGCCGTCGCTGTAGAGCTGTATCAACTTTCACTTTTCATAAAAGATGAGTTGAGCCAGCGCAAACGCAAGAACTACTTTTGACCCATTGAAAATCCGCGCTCTATCTTTTGCCATTGAAAACCGTCGTATTATCTTGAGTTAGCTTAGTCTGTTGTCTGGTCACTCTATGTTGTCTGTTGCTGAAGCTGAATCACTCATTCTCAATCTGACGCATCCTCTCTCAGATCGAGAGACCGTTGACTTGCTGACGGCTTCGCGGCGAGTATTGGCGACCGAAGTGAGATGCGATCGCAACTTCCCCTACTGGGACAACTCCGCGATGGATGGCTATGCCGTGCGCTTTGCGGATCTGCAAAACTGCAGCCCTGAGACACCGACCGTACTAGAAGTCGTCACCGAAATCCCTGCCGGAACCGCACCGCAGCAGACCATCCAGGCGGGGCAGGCCGCCCGTTTATTTACCGGCTCCATGATGCCCCCCGGTGCCGACACCGTCGTCATGCAGGAGCATACCCAGCGTCAGGGCCATCAGGTACAAATCCTGCAGCAGCCCAAGCCCCAAGCCTTTGTACGTCACCAAGGCGATTACTATCAAGCCGGTAGCCCTCTCTTAACTCAAGGAACGATTCTCAACGCCCCTGAAATTGCCGTATTAGCCACCGCCCAGTGCACTCAGATTCCTGTCTATCGACGCCCCATCGTGGCGATTCTCTCCACCGGTAGTGAACTGATTGCTCCTGACCAGCCGCTCCAGCCTGGACAGATTATTGATTCCAACCGCTATGCGCTGGCGGCACTGGTGCAGCAAACGGGGGCGGAGGTGCGGCTGATTGACACCGTTGGCGATCGGCCTGCAGACGTGCGAGCCGCCATTCAAGACGCTCTTCACGCCGATTTAGTGATTTCTTCAGGGGGCGTATCGGTGGGGGACTACGATTTTGTCGATCAAACCCTAGCCGAACTAGGAGCAGAGATTCACATTCGAGCGGTGGCGGTAAAGCCCGGTAAACCCTTGACCGTTGCCACAGTCCCAACCTCTGACGGTGCTACTGCTCTCTACTTTGGCCTGCCAGGGAATCCGGTCTCAGCACTCGTGAGCTTCTGGCGGTTCGTCCAACCCGCCATCCGTAAGCTATCTGGACAGTCTCAGGGATGGGCTCCTACCTTTGTACAGGCGAAATCACTGCAGGAACTCCAGATCAGCGGTCAGCGAGAGACCTATCTGTGGGGGCAGCTTCGCTTGGTCAACGGTGTCTATGAGTTTTCCCTCGCGGGCGGTAGCCACAGCTCCGGGAATCTGATGAACTTGATCCACACCAGTGGCTTGGCTATGCTAACGACCCAGTCCCCCACTGTTCAGCCTGGAGAGCGAGTGCGGGTTTTGCAGGTTCGTCGTTGATGGCAAAGGGATCACTGCGGCATGAAGAGAACAACCTACTTGATTTCACACAGTGGGTCGCTCTCTAAACTGGCTAGGCTCCCGAAGGTCGCAATTACTGTGTAACAATGATTCTCCCCAATATTGCCTGTTAGAGGCACTGAAGCAGCCTGATTTGTCTCACTGGCAACTTCAGTTTGGGTCTCGTTGACGGCTTGAAAGACTCGGTAGGTGACGCCTGCGCTAGCCCCGGTCCAGGTCCAGGAGAGGTCCAGAGTATCGCCTGTTCGCCCGTCGCGCTTCAACACTGGAATCGCAATATTATTGCTCACCCGAGAGGCCGCTTTGCTGCTAAGACGGTGAACCTCTAAATTCGTCACGTCACTTTTGAAATTGAGATCGACTTCAGCCCCATTGACGCAGGCATAGAAACCCGAAGCTCCCGATAGCTGACCGGGGCGCGCTGATGTACCGCACTCAGGGGGAGTGGCTTGATTTGCGATCGCATCCACCAACGTATCGCTAGAGACAGGTCTGCTACAGGGGTCGATACTGCCATCCAGCCTAGGAATCCGGCCATGTCGATGAACTGCACGCGGCGGTAGCCAGCCGTTAGTGCTGGGTCGAACATCATAGACAATCCGATCAACTTGCGCACGAGCAGCACCTGCATTGGGGCTACCCGCTGGACAAATTGCTGGCCCCGGCTCACTGATCGGAATCTCTAGATAAAGAACAATGGCGTCGGGATTTCCCAGCTCTGCCATCGTTAAACCAGAACTAGTCACCACATCTTCTAAGGTTACTGAGCCCCCCAGAGCCGTTGTCGCTGTTTGATTAATGCGGTTCGCCATCCGAATCTCATTACTGATAAAATCAAAAGCCCGGCTGAGATCAATGCGCCGCCTAGTTCTAGCTTCAGCAAGGCGATTGCCGTTAATGGCCGTGAGCACACCAATAAAAACAACTGTTAAAACAATGGTCGTGATGGCTGAGGCAACCAGCAATTCTATTAACGTGAATCCCTGCTGCTCAGACCGGCTGAGCTGAGCGGCAACTCTCCGGAGCAGAAGCCATCTGAAGCGGGCGTTCTGGCTCATTGTGTTGTCCAGCTTGTGGCAGTACAAGCCCCCTCATCTGTAATCTTAGAAGGCTCTAGATCACCACGGTAGGAACCAATTCGCGTGAGACCTAAGGTATTAGAAATAGCGATACACTTCCTTTCCGCACTCTCATTGTTGGCCAAAGAGAAAACAATTTTACCGGTCGGATCTGCCGGTATCGATAGCTCGCTAACCACCGCAAAATTAGGCGTTCCCAAAGCCCCATACTGAATGGGAATGGGTGTAACAGATACCCCTGGCGGGGGACTGCTAGGTGAAGGCGACGGTGAAGGGTTAGATTGCCCTTGTTGGGCCTTATTTGACTTATTCCCGCAGTTGTTGCTGCTTTGTTGCCCAGCGGTCTGAGAACAGGCAGGAGCTTGACTAATGATTTGAATGGTCATGGATGCTTTTGGTGCAACCGGTCCTGTCGCAACAGCCACTTTTGTGGGGCGATCGCGATACAGGCCCAGTCCAGTGTCAACATCAGTCACCGTGGATGCAATCTCAGTTGCGGGAGGGAGCGTTTCAGCCGTGCCGCTGGGTAGGCCGACATCTAGGTTACTGACCATATTCGTGGCTAGACTAATTCTCTCTGGAAGATCACGATTTCCAGCCTGTAAACAGTTTCCTGTCACCTTAGATTCAACTAAATTAAGCGTAACCATGCAGCTTTTATTGCCTCGAATGGCCTCTCGCTGGGTCTCGTCAAGGGCACTTCTCACCTCTTTGGTCGCCTGATCAAGCTTGACCCGATCCAGCATCTTTGAAAGGTTAGGAGCCGTCACTGCCCCTAAGATTCCTACCACTGCGACAACGATCATTTTCTCAATCAGCGTGAATCCTGAGTGTTGAGTCGACCACCGCCCTCTGAAGTATTGAAGAAATCGAAATAGACCCATTTTCTTAGCCATAGCTTAAGTATTGACAACCCCTACCAACATTCAATCAAGGACACCGCAAAACAGCATAGGGAATCACCTCAGTACGGACGTTGGCAACGGGCACCCCTCCAGCCGTTGGTGTCACGGTGTACAGTAGTTCAATTAGCCTGAACGGGTCTGAAGTGCTTGCAAACTCAGCGACCCGATTAAGGGTATAGGACTTCCCTCCTAAATCTCTCGGTCCCAGCGTTGCTGTTTGCCCCCCCAAACCATTATTAATAAAGCTGGCTGCCATCCCATTGGCTGCCGTAGTGGCATTACAGGTACTCGAAAAAGGGAGAACGCTGTTTTCATACTGACTGGCTTGACTGACGACAGCTTCAAGATCTTCCTGAATCCAGCTCACGGCTTCATCGTACTGAGACGCCTTACTTCGAAAAGCGGCTGCCGTGACCAGAGCCTGCATCGTCAACGATGTAAAAACGGCTGATATCATCAGGGCCACAAGGACCTCAACTAAGGTAAAGCCAGCCGTCCACCGGCCCGAGTCAGTGGCTATCTTTCTATCAATGTGAAAAGCAGTCCCTTTTGCTATGGCTCTTAGCAGAAAATTTGGCATCCTGTTACAGTCTCAACCTCTGCCAGTTTAGAATTCCTCCAAATTGATACTGCAGTGGTATATTGATATCCTTCATTGCAAATCGCTCAGAAACTAATGCCTTTCAGCGTTTATCTTTCAAGCCCAGTATCTATAAAAAATGCCCAATGATCGCAGCATTAAAACGGGCCTAATTGGCCGCCTTTCAGAGTATGCCTTACATCGCTGGGGCACTGCTTTTGCTTGAGTCGCACTATTCCTTCTATTTTGACCGGCGAAATGTCTTTATTCATCGTGAAATTTACGGAACTCAACGTTCTGATTCAAGATAAGTAGCGAGGCAGAATCAAGTTAAAGATCAGATATTAGCAAATGCTCTACATGGCCCTCACCCCCAGCCCCCCTCTCCCAACATTGGGAGAGGGGGGCTGGGGGTGAGGGCCAATGCAACGATATTGAATTTAATCAGGAATCTTCAAGTCAATTAAGCCTATCTACTTAGTTCTCGAGAGAGGAACAGTGATGGATTGATCAGAATATCAACGGGTTGCCCCACCGTGAAGGAGATGCTGAAAGTCGCTTGTATCAGGCATCTAAACAAGCTCAGAATCATCCCAAGAATTTGAATCTTCTAGATCAAGGTCATAGGTCACTAAAGTCTCACGGTTGTGTAAGGCGACTGCAGCTTGAGCCGGTAAATCGATAAAGTCAGGAATCTGACGGGTAATAAGTGTCTCTCGATTGTGGAGAGCATCCGCAGTAGGGGGTGGCTTTGGGTGTGAAGAAAGAGGCTCTTCTGATTTCGTGACAACTGGTTTTGAACGGCTATGAACGCTGACTCGCGTAGACTGCGACGGTGTGGATATCGGGATCTTGCGGGCGACACGTCTCCGAATTTTCTGAGTTGCTAGCCCTGCTTCTCGCCTAGCCGCGGCTCGCTGGGGAAGAATCACATTTTTCATTAGAAACTCAATGGTTTCTTCTTTTAGCCAACCTCTCTTGACTAAAATCTCGCCAAATCGCATTCCCGTCGCTTGCTGATCGCAGAGAACAACTTCGGTTTGAGCCGTCGTCAGCAATGCAGCTTCTACAAGGTAGCTGCCAATTTTTTTGCTATGGGATATGGGAAGCGGCTCGAGCTGTTCTGGGGGATTTGATGCAGAGACCGCCGTCGAGCGGGCCGATGAGGTCTTTTGCGCCTTGGCAGGCACGGGCTGAGAAGCACCTTTCTGTAGCCAGATAATTCGATCAAGGGGGTAGAGCTTCAGAGTGTCTTTGAGAGTATGGATTAACAAAGTTCCCTGCTGACAGGTGAGATCTTGTATGGCATACCAGTGACCTCTATGGAGAATCAACATTGCCATGATCGGCCGCATTTTGACTGGATTTTTGTAGCTCCACCAGGCTTGTAAGATATCTAAGGCATCGGTGAATCGGACCTGATATCCAGCCGGGACTGCAATACTTTGATAATCGTAGAATCCAGCCATGCGTGACTTACCGGTGGGTAAGAAACCGGCTTCGGCCATGGCCGTATGCACCGTATTCCAGTGAGAAGATTGGTGTCTGACAGCAACTTGAGCGACTCCATTCAACGCTTGTGAAGCGGCAACCAACCCTCCTGAGGCGGCGACTAATTGCAGAGCATCGCTAACTGGCTCAATCCTCAGCTCTGAATTGTATAAAAAGGCAGGCTGTTGATTAACAATTTGTTGAATAAAGGTACAAATTAGGGTGACGTTGTCCATGAATAGGCGGACAGCACAGAGTAGCTGCGGTGGCGGGGCACCCACTATCATAGTGGCTGTGACTAGCTAGTCGCAAAGTGGAGCCCCCCAAAATAGCTTTAAGCAGAGAGGGCTTCTGGCGGAATTCCAGTGGGGATAGAGGCAATCAGCTGCTTGGTATATTCCTTCTCAGGAGCCTGATAGACCGCTTCGGCAGGGCCAATTTCTTCGATCTTTCCGCGATTCATAACCATGATGCGATCGCTCATAAATTTAACAACGCTCAGATCATGGGAAATAAAAATATACGTTAACGAAAATTCTTTCTGCAGCTCTTTGAGTAGATTGAGCACCTGGGCCTGGACTGAAACATCTAGGGCCGAGACCGATTCATCGCAGATGATAAATCTGGGGTTGAGGGCTAGGGCACGGGCGATACAGACGCGCTGCCGCTGGCCCCCAGAGAATTCGTGGGGATAGCGATTCATGGCGTCTGGGTTGAGATCAACCCGTTCGAGTAAGTAGGCGATGCGATCGCGCATTTCTTTACGATTTTTTGACCAGCCGTTATCAGTAGGTACCCCACCGGCAATTTTCATCGGTTCCATAATTGCGGCCCCAATACTCATGCGGGGGTCGAGGGAGCTGTTGGGGTCTTGAAAAATGATCTGCAGATTTTGCCGCAGGGTTCGCAGCGGTTTCCCGCGCAGCGCGGTGATGTTGTTCCCCTCAAAATTGATGTAGCCGCTGGTGGGTTCGATCAAGCGCACCAATGTGCGACCTAGCGTTGTTTTGCCGCAGCCAGACTCTCCAACTAAGCCCAGTGTTTCACCCGGATAGACGTTGAAGGTGACGCCGTTGACAGCGGTAACGTAGCGGGCGGTCTGCCCAAACATTCCCCTGACCGGGAAAAAAACCTGGAGGTCTCGGACCATCATTAAAGGTTCGTGCTTTTTCAAGTCCGTGAGCCGCTGCTGGATGGCTGACTCAGGAATTTCTGCGATGGTCAGAGGGGACGCGGCGGAGCGATTGAAATCTTTCTCTGCTGTTTCTGCCTGTTCGGCGGCAGCCATGAAGGCACTGATAGTCGGCAGATACTCAAGACGTTTGTGGGGCTGGGGGCGACAGGCCAGAAGACCTTGGGTGTAAGGGTGCTGAGGTTCAGAAAAAATTTGCTGAACAGAGCCAACTTCGACAATTTTGCCCCGGAACATGACGGCGACACTATCGGCGATTTCAGCAATGATGCCCAAGTCGTGGGTGACGAAGATAATTGACATGCCTCTGCTGTCTCGCAGTTCGCGCAGCAGGTCTAAAATTGTGGCCTGTACCGTCACGTCCAGTGCCGTCGTGGGTTCATCGGCGATCAAAATTGCGGGGTCACAGGAGATGGCCATCGCAATCATCACCCGTTGAATCTGTCCGCCAGACAGTTCATGGGGATAGCGGTCTAAAAACGAGCGTTTCTGCTGATTAATTTGCTGCTGAATCTCGGCTTCATTGATGTCTGTGCTGCTTGACTGTATTGCTAGCTGCTTCAGTTCTGCATCGCTGGGGATCAGCTTTACTTCTTGCAGGAGGGCAACGGCACTGCGACGGGCTTCTACTTTAGAAATATCTTTATGAAGAAGGATGGCTTCAATGAGCTGAAATCCACAGGTATAGACGGGATTGAGGGAACTCATGGGTTCCTGAAAGATCATTGAGATCTGGGAGCCGCGATATTTTTGCATATCCCGAAGTGGGAGCTGCAGCAGGTTGATGGGAGCCTCGTCATTCTTTGTGCGACCGTGAAACCAGATGTCACCGTTGACAATTTCACCGGGTGGGCTGGGCACCAAACGCATGAGCGATAAAGACGTTACTGATTTGCCTGAGCCAGATTCCCCCACAATTCCTAGGGTTTGGCCCCGATGAAGCACAAAGGAGACATCGTCTACTGCTTTGACAGTCTGGGTCTCAGCTTTGAACTGTACTTGTAGGTTGCTAACCTCCAGAATGGGGTCGGGCATAGCAAAAGGTTTAACGGCTTTTCTATCTTACTATCGCTGATTGTAAAGCAACGGTTGGGTGCTGGCGGTGATTCTTGACCGGAATATCCGTCCTATTGAAAGTGGTTTTGTTACAATTCTCTCTGGGCTTCTGGAGAAAATTGATGCATAAGTTGTTGAAAAGTATTCTGTTGCTTGGGATATTGATAACCTGTTGCTGGACTGCTCAACCAGCGAGTGCAACAAGTCTATCGGGGCTCAAGGTGATGAAGGAGATGGCTCAAGATGCTGTGCCCTATGAGGTTGCGATCGCATCTCAAAAACCCACCATTCTAGAATTCTATGCTGACTGGTGTTCCGTCTGTCAGTCTATGGCTCCCACAATGCAAACCCTAGAGCAGCAATATGGTGAAGATATCAACTTCGTCATGCTCAACGTGGACGAAGCGCAGTGGCTCCCCCAGATGGATCAATACGACGTGACGGGCGTCCCACAATTTACACTACTCAATGAACAACAATCTTTAGTAAAAAGCCTCGTAGGTCGGATTCCTCAGATCATTTTGGCCGATGAATTTGAGCAGCTATCGTAAACTCACCCCAAATTTCAAATAAAAGAAACCCTCGCCTGACTCAGGCGAGGGTTTCTTGCTAATTTCTGATCAAGCGAGCAGAGCGCTCAAATAGCAGAAACTACCACTTAGCAGCAACGTACTCAGCAAGGTCAAGAACGCGCTGGCTGTAGCCCCACTCATTGTCATACCAGCAGATCACCTTAATCATGCTGCCGCCCATGGTCATGGTCAACGCCGCATCAACAATTGAAGATGAATCATGTCCTTTGAAGTCACCTGAGACTAAAGGCTCGTCACAGACTGTGATGATCCCCTTCATGCCGTTATTCGAGGCATTTTTGAGCACTTCATTGACTTCTTCTGCAATCGCAGATTTCTCAATTTGAGCGACGAAATCGCAAACTGATACGTTAGGCGTTGGAACTCGCAGAGCAATTCCATTTAATTTGCCCTGCAGTGCCGGAATCACGCTACCCACAGCCGCCGCCGCTCCAGTGGAAGTCGGTACGATATTAACCGCGGCAGCTCGCGCCCGTCTTAGGTCGCGGTGACTGGCATCCAAAATTCGTTGGTCACCGGTATAACTGTGGGTTGTTGTAATCAAGCCCTGCACAATACCAAAGTTTTCATGCAGAACTTTTGCAACAGGTGCTAAGCAGTTAGTGGTACAGCTTGCGTTGCTGAGAATTGCATCATTGGGGTCATAGTCTTCATGGTTGACGCCAACCACATACATGCCCACGCCACCCTTGCCGGGAGCCGTAATCAGAACTTTCTTTGCACCCGCATCAATGTGCTTGCCAGCACCTTCCTTAGTGACGAAAACACCTGTAGATTCCACGACCATGTCAATGTCCCAAGCACCCCAGGGTAAGTTGGCGGGGTTGCGGTCAGAGGTACACTTCACGACGTGACCATTGGCAATGATGGTATCGCCATCAGGACGAATATCGGCATCAAGCCGTCCGAGCATAGAGTCGTAGCGTAGCAGGTGCGAATTTGTCTTGGGATCAGAGGTGTCGTTGATAGCAACAACCTCAATGTTGCTGTTCTCCCGCAGCAACCAGCACCGCATAAAATTTCGTCCAATCCGCCCGAACCCGTTGATCGCTACTCTAATCACTGCGTCTATCCTCTACGTAATTCCTACTGTCAAAAAATCCAACCGATCATGACCGTAATTATCATATCGTAGAAGGCTCCCCAATCCTAAGGGTGATTCGAGACTGCCTCAACGATACAAAAGACTAATCACCTTGGGGACACTCATCCCATAGTAAAGTCGTCTGCCTGAGACTACTGTATTCTCCGTTGCCAAGAATTAAATGATCTAAAAGCGGAATGCCCAGCAGTTGAGCTGCGGCTAGCAACTGGCGCGTCAGCTCTACGTCTTCGTGGCTGGGGTCAATACTACCTGAGGGATGGTTGTGGGCCACAATCACGCGCGTTGCGCCCTGTCGGATGACTTCGCGGAAGATATCTCGGGGGTGAGCAATGGTTTCGGTGGCGGTGCCGATACTGATCACATGGGTGCCCAGCAGCCTGTGTTTAATATCTAAGAGAACCACGGCAAAGCGCTCTTGGGTTTGCCACATCAGCTCCCCAGCCAGAGCGGCGGCGGCTACTGCCGGATCATCAACAATCGTTAGCTCTGCGGGGCGAGTTTGAAACACGCGTTTCCCCAGTTCAATGGCGGCTAAGATGGTTGTGGCTTTGGCGGGGCCAATCCCTTCGATCTGCATGAGCTCAGCTGCGTTGATGTTGCGCAAAATGGCAAGCGGTTCATGTTGGTGTTCGCCTAGCTCATGGAGAATGAGTTGACCGAGGCCCACGGCCGAGAGCTTTCCTGCTCCTTGTCCGGTCCCCAGCAATATTGCCAGTAGTTCGGCGGAGGTGAGAAATTGTGAACCCTGGGTCATCAGACGTTCTCGAGGGCGATCGCAACTGGGCAAATCTCGAACTCTAGGGCTGTAGGTCATGGTGGAGAGAGCAATAGGGATAGAGAGTCTCATCTCTCTCAACGTGCCCTAATCCACAAAACAGAACGACATCAGCGCGTTAAGCGACAGTCTCGGAGCCAGTCCCGAATTGCAGCTGCAACGGCCCCTTCACTGCTGTTTCGAGGTGGAGAAGGTGGATTTGTTTGGGGATACTGTCCGGCAATGGAGTACAGCATAGAAAATCGCCAGCCCGTATCGCTGCGGGTGAGAAAGAGCCAGTGATATTCCTGCAACTCTTCGACCTTTTGGTTCCGATACCGTCGAGTCCGGGTTGTGAAAAAGACCTGCTGCGGCTCTGATTCCGCGGGATCTTGCGGCTCCGACCGAGACTGGAGAGGCAGGGCTTCGAAGTTGGGGGCACTGGCTATGATCATGTATTGCCGCTCTAGGTTCGACCGGGTATAGATGCGGTTGGTAATGCTAGGTAAGGCGGGCAGCATCTGCTGAACTAACCCTTGAAAATCGGGGGCACAGGTTTGAGGACGGGGATTGAGATTCAAGGCGGGTTGTGACTCTGCCCGCCGCCCTGTCGACAGCAGCAGTGAACTCGCTAACATCATCCCAATCCACGCTCTGCGGCAGCCAGCAGGCGCGGGCCAAACTTGGTTGCAGTGCATCAAATTCCTTCTAACTCCTGGCAAATAGTTTGAAAGGCTTGAGCCGGATCTGGGGCTGTGGTGATCGGACGACCAATGACAAGGTAGTTTGCTCCTGCTTGGATAGCTTGGGTGGGGGTTTGCGATCGCATCTGGTCTCCCTTCGCCGCTCCCTGCGGGCGCACACCCGGACACACCAGCAGAAAATCATCACCGCACACCTGCCGCAGTTGCTCTGCCTCCTGGGGTGAGCATACTGCTCCGGCTAAGCCTGATTCCTGGGCCAGCAGTGCCATCTGTAGCGCATACTCCGGCAGCTCCACCGGAATTTTGAGATCAAAGGCTAAATCGCGCGCCGATAGGCTGGTGAGCAAGGTAATGGCAATCACTTTCGGCGGTTCGACTTTAGAGTCTGCCGCACCTTCCTGAGCTGCTGTCACGGCAGCTTTGAGGGCCGTTCGCCCTGCCGTTGCATGTACGGTCAAAAGATCAGCGCCATAGCGCCCCGCTGCCCGACAGGCTCCGGCCACGGTATTAGAGATGTCGTGGAACTTGAGATCTAGGAAGATGCGCTTTTGTTGTTCTTTGAGACGTTCCAGAATAGAAGGACCGCAGCTTACGAATAGCTCTAGGCCCACTTTCCAGAATTGAACTTCGGGGAGTTTGTTTAGGGTTGCGATCGCATCTTCTTCAGACGCCACATCCAGTGGCACAATAATTTTCTGAGCAGCCGACGTATAAAGAGAAGAGTGAGCCACCAAAAACCTCGACAATATATACAATAGGCGCAGGGAAAAATTTTGCGCCCAGCTATATTCTCTACTTTATGCTGGCTTTTAGACTCTTGACATGAACGATTCACCTAAAGCAACAACAGAAATCGCAACATCGGAATGCGGCTTATCTTAGGGAGCTAACTGTAGACAGGCAATATGACGGATCTTTGCAGTGAACAAAAGAGGAGCTAAGCGATCACCCACGCTCGGGCGAGTTACACTTCTGAGAGCGATCGCAACAGCTCTCCAGAATCACTCACAAACCCAAAACACTGGTTGACGTTATACACCGTTGCCTGCCAGCAATAGTCCGGTGAAGTCGTTGCCGTACAGTCGGCCAGCAAAATACAGTCGTAACCCAAAAAGTTGGCATCTTGGAGCGTGGCCATCACACACTGATCGGCATTGACGCCACTAAAGAAAAGCGTTGTTAGCCCTAGATTGCGCAAGATACTGTCTAAAGGCGTATCCCAAAAACCGCTCATGCGAAATTTATCAACCTGAACATCCTCCGGCTGTGGCTGTAGCTCATCTACCACGGCTGCTGCCCAGCTCCCTTTCTGCAATACCGGGGCCTGATTCTTCGGCAGCGGATCTCCAAGGCCCACGCCAGTCCCCGAAGGATTGTAAACGTGGCGTAGACCGGCACTAATGTTGAGCAAATCGGGGCGATTGCCCCAGTTCACCCACAGAATTGGCATCGAAACTGCACGAAGCTGAGGTAAAAGGCTTTGCAGTGGCTGAATCGGCTGACGGGCAGGGGTGACATCAACGCCAATGTGAGCCAGCCAACCGTCGGGATGGCAGAAGTCATTTTGCATATCAATTACGACTAGTGCTGACTTTGTGAGGTCCAGCCGCAACTGCTTCGTTTGAGTGGTCAAAGAAACCGGACGTGGCGTTAAGGGAGAGCGGGTAATATCGACACTTTGTTCATCGACAAGCCAAGAGTTAGCAGGCAATCCTAACGAATGTTTCGGCATAGCTTTCTATTCGAGTTAGATATAGTCTCGCCAAACACCCACTAGCGATCCCTGTACGCTAACGCGATGGGCAGGGACTTTGATCGGCTCATAGGCGGTATTGGCAGCTTCTAGCGTGATCTGCTGGCCTTTGAGATAAAAGCGCTTCAGCGTTGTGCCTTCGCCCTCCACTTGAGCTGCCACAATCGTGCCGTTTTTGAGATTTCTCGGTTCGTTAACGGGCTGCATGACCACCAGATCGCCGTCGGCGATGTGGGCATCGATCATGCTGTCGCCGTTGACGCGTAAGGCATAGCAGTTTGTTGCAAAAAGGCTTTGGCTGAGATCGAGGTGTTCGTCAGCTTCAGTGAAGGCTTCGATCAGTCCCCCGGCTGCAATCGCACCTAAAACCGGCACCGACTCTGACGAGACAAAATCAGGATGAACAATCCGCAGCGTCCTCGCCTGTCCGTCTTCCCAGTCAACGTAGCCCTTTTTTCGCAGATGGTCGAGGCGACTTTGGACGGGGGCCGGAGACTTGAGGCGCATAGCCTCCATCATCTGACGAATGGAGGGCGAGTGTTGATGTTGGCTAATGTACTCCACCAGCCAATCAAACAATTCCCGCTGCACTGTTGTAAGAGAGGCCATGATGAATGCTAGAACCTAGACTAAATATAAATACCAGGATGCCCAGCTACAGCGCGGCTCAGCGCTTAGAGGCTCTGGAACACCTGTACTATATTATCACATTCTATTGCGATGCCCGGTCAGAAGTGTTGCCTGGTTAGGCTGCGTTCACTGAGATGAAGCTAGAGATAGCAGAATTCCCGGCGGCTAGCGCTGGTTGGCAACGTTGTTTGTTGATGCCGTCAGGGATCTAGAGCATGGGCCTGTTTCAAGACGATGGCTGCTGACATAGGGAGCGGACGGCTATCGGACTCCGCTCTCTTCTCGGAGGTTGGACCCGAGATGGTCGCATCTTTTGCACCAAGCTGTGGTTCAAAAGATGCTGTCCCGGCAGTCTTGAGCAAGCAATCTGACTCTAGACACTCAAAGCATCCAGTGCCAGCTTGGCAATTTCCTCCTCAGCCGCAATCTCCTCTAGCGGACGTAGGGGGGTTGTCAAACGCGTTGGCTGATCGTTTACAACCTTGAGTGCTTGGGCAACCACTGCCTGTATTTGTGGTCCTATTTTCTGCTCAACAAGCTGCTTGAGTCGATAGAACCCTTCTTGACTGGTGGCATATCTGGACGGTAATCGATTGAGTGCGTAGGCAATCACCTCATGAATGCTCATGTGTTCAGCCCAATCCGCATTGAAATTTGCCGTTTGTTTCTGAACCTCTGCTTTCACCAATATTTCCGTGACATTGGTGTAGGTTTGAGGTTGATAAAATGACACTCTGGCGCTCCCTGTTCTTCGACGCTGGTACTGCAAATTTTGTCTAAATACCAGTATCGTCTAGAGATAGGGGAGCGACCTCCGTAATTTTACGGTTCACAGAATTAAGTTCCTGTGGCGTTTATTTTTCCTCTGCAGGAATGTCTGCAGAAGTGTCATCCGTAATTTTTGGGAAAAACTCTCGCTGGTCGTTTGACTTGGGCTCGCGTTCACGGGTCAACCATTGAACGAGGGTGATCCTGACCCGCCCCCCGAAATTGAGGTCGGTTTTAAACGTGGCTTCCCCGTTCCCTGGGATCACGGACGGCTGCACCAAGAGCGACCCGCCCGCTACAATCTGCTCGGTATCTTCTGCGTACACTTCGTAATACACCAGTGGGTTCAACACAGGCTCATCGGATCGATTCTTCAAGCTGCCTGACAACGTGTAATACTGCGTTCCGGCAATGTCTTCTTCTGTGACTTCAGCCTCGATTACCACGACGTCAGCAGGTTTTTTCTTCTTTTTGGCAAGCTGCAAGGGCTGCTCTTGCCTGAGCAAAGCTGTTGAAGCTTCTGCCGCTGGCTGGCTGGGTGCCCACGTCAATAACAGCGCTGCCCCCAATGTCAGACTCTTCAGCATGGTTGATTGTCCCTTCTAGCGCAGTCCCAGCCAGGTTAGCACGCCCTGTCCGGTTACGATTTCTAGCACGATAGCACCGATAAAGGCCATCATGGCAACCCGAGAATTGAGACGTTCAACGAATCGATTGAAGCCAAAGCGAGATTGGGACACTTTGGGGATGCGGCTGGGTTCAGTCATAGCTGATGAAAGTAGGGTTTGATTAAAAAACTTTAACTATTGTAACAAAGACTCTTCCGGTGACGTTCGCCAAATTGCATCTGCGACGCGACAGACATCTGCTATCTCGGCACCGTCATGGATGCGCAGAATGTCAGCTCGGCCGGCAATGGCACTGCAGCAGGCGGCGGCGGTGCCCCACACTCGCTCTTGGGGACTATCTTTGTCGAGGATATGGCCAATAAAGCTTTTACGAGAAGGGCCAACCAGTATGGGACATCCGAGGCGTTGAAAATCTTGGAGACGCCGAAGAATCTCTATGTTTTGAGGGCCAGTTTTGGCAAAGCCGATGCCGGGATCCAATGCGATAGCTGAGCGATCAACGCCTGCTTCAACCGCAGCGGCAATCTGCTGTTCTAGGGCCTTGCTGATATCGCTGAGCAGATCGTTGTAGTCGGTAAGCTGCTGCATGGTTTGGGAGGTGCCCCGCAAATGCATCAGGATGATGGGCACTTTGAGCTGAGCTGCAGTGGCAAACATTTGCGAGTCGTAGGTGCCCCCAGAGACATCGTTGATCAGGTCGGCCCCGGATGCGATCGCAACCCTAGCCACCTCCGCTCGAGTCGTATCAATAGAAATCGGAATCGTTAGCTCTTTGCGAACCGCCTCGACTACGGGAATGACGCGTTCTAATTCTGTCTTTAGATCAATCTCAACCGCCTGAGGGCGAGTGGACTGGCCGCCGATATCAATAATATCGACAACCGCTGCAAGATCCTTTGCCTGCTTTAGAGCCGCTTCAACGGAATTAAACTGGCCGCCATCGCTAAAGCTATCAGGCGTGACGTTCAAAATCCCCATCAGGTAGGTTCTTTGGCCCCAAATAAAGTTGCGATCGCGAAGAACCCAGGGCTTTAGTGCAGTCATATCGATAAGGGAAGCTACAGCTTTGTTGAGCACTCTAGCAGCAGCTTTTGATTGATCAAAGCATGCGGCTGAACATCCAGTGCAGCTTTAAAGGCGTGGATTGCTTCTCGATATTTCCCTAAAGATGCGTAGCACAACCCCATGCCATGCAGCGCCCCGAAATGGAACGGCACCAAATTCAGCACGGCTTCACAGTCTTGGCGAGCCTGATCGAAGTTTTTTTGGGTGTAGTGAAGTACCGCTCGTCGATTCCACGCTTCGGCAAAGTCTGGCTGGCGCTCTATCAAATCATTCAAAATTGATTTCGCGGCTTCAAGCTTGCCCGCATCTAGCAAGTCCTGACTTCGCTGTAGTCGCTTGAGTCCGCTCAACCCTTTCTGCCAGAACCAGCTTTCCCACAGTTCGTGAGTGGCTTGGTCGCGGACCTGAGGATCTGAATTCTTGAGATTTTCTAACAGGCGACTCGTGGTGGCATTGTCCATTAAGCAATCTCTGCAGGGGTAAAAGCGTCTCATCTAGCAATGAGATTAGGTTAATAAATTTCTTCAGATCGATCTGCGAACAGACCCAGAACCGGGCCTAATACGGCTCCAAAGAGAAAACCTCCGGCATGGGCCCAGTAGGCGATTCCGCCGCCGCCGCTGGTAACATCCATCGGCGCTTCAAGACTCATCAGGCCGCTGAAGGTCTGCTGCACAAACCAAAACCCCAAGAAAAAGACGGCCGGAATCCTCACGGTCCAGGGGAAAATACCCAGGGGAATCAGTGTCGTGATTTCAGCGCGGGGAAACCGCAGAATGTAGGCGCCCATCACCCCTGCAATCGCACCACTGGCACCTAGAGACGGAACAAGAGAATCCATGCTGAAGTACCACTGAGACAAGGCAGCCAAGACTCCGCAGGTCAGGTAAAACAGCACGAACTTAATATGCCCTAGCTTATCTTCAACATTATTGCCGAAGATCCATAGGAACAGCATGTTGCCCCCCAAGTGCAGCAGTCCACCATGGAGGAACTGTGATGTAATTAACGTGAGGGGGGGGGCAACAGGGAGTCCTGTGGGTTCACCGGCAAAGCTGAAGGTTAGTGCGCGGGGAATGACGGCCCAGGTACGAAAAAAAGCCTCAAGATTAGGGCCAAGGCTGGCTTCGTACAGAAAAATTGAGACATTGAGAGCAATAAACACGTAGGTGACATAGGGCACCGTCCGCGTGGGATTGTTATCGTTCAGAGGGACCACGGCAGTATTTTTCTACCCAACTTTCTAAAAGTACACTATCCTCAGCTAAGCATGCTCTATCTGCCGATTGATATGGGCTTAACCCGCTAGCCGATCACCATGGATTCTCTGCCCAATCTCCAATCCAGCTTAGACCAGAGTTTTCAGCTTTTGCTGGTGGACTCTGACCCAGTTTTTCGATTGGGATTTAAAACGGGGTTAGCGTCGTTCCCACAGGTGGAGGTGGTGGCTGAAGCGGCGAGTCCGCGCAGTGTCTTTGAACTTTTGCCACAGCTCATCCTCGATGATTCACTTCGTTGGGATCCATCGAGGATGGATGAACCGATGCTAGGGCGAGTCAATCTCGTGGTCTTAGACCTCAATCTTGAGCAGGATGCAGGCACCTTGCTCTGTGAGCAACTGCGATCTCGTTACCCAACGCTGCCGATCTTAATTTTGACGGCCCAACTGACCGGGCTAAGAGAGGTCCGTCAGCTTGGCATTGAAGGCTATTGGCTGAAGGGAACGCCCTTGGAAAAGCTAGTGGAGGTTATGCAAGCAATTCTGACCGGAGAGACAAGTTGGGAGCCGAGTGCGATCGCTCAGTTGGCGATGGTTTCTGCCCCGACTCCGGCTGAGAAAAAGCGCTGGAGTGCCTTTGCCAGTCTTCGACAGTCTGCTCGCACCTCTGGCTTAAAGCAAATATCGACCCGCCTCACAGATCTTGAAAATCAGCTTCGCAACCCAAATTTGTCTTGGTTAGAGCGCCAGGTTCTGACCGGACGTGAACGGGAAGTGCGGGCGGCTCAGTGGGTGGTTCGTCGCCTTCCGGTGGCTAAGCCGCAGCAGCCTCCGCCGACGGTGAAGTCTCCGGTGTCGCCGAAGAGTGATGCGCCCCTCGCGCGTCGTGATCTTAACGCTTTGCCGAATCCGCAATTCGATACGATCAAGACCCTGCTTCTGGATGGCGTTTTTGCCAAGCTATCTACGAGCCTGGAGAATCAAACCCGAGATCCGTTAGAGATTGATATTCTCAATCGGCCAAAGAAACAAGAGCTGTTTGTGCTGATTTTGAAGCGGTTTGAGGATCTGCTCGATGACCTTAGGTTTTCGCAGGTGTCCCAAGTACAGCTACTAGAGAAGAGATCGCATCTTCTAATCGATCTCTGGCAGGCCACAATTACGGATTACTTTGGCAAGTATTTGACTTTACCTCAGGCCGATGCGGCAGAGGTGGAAATGGTGAGTACCCTACTCGAAGATCGGGAGCTGGTGATCCGCGAGATTTTGGACCCGATTCCTCAGGTGACGGAGCTACTGAACCACCTGCTGTTTCAGATCCCTTTGCTGGTCAATAACGGTCCCTGTGCGGTGGGGTCGCCTGAAGCGATGTTCCAGGCCCAGGCTTTGCTAGAAAATCTGCTGGTGCAGCTTGCCAATGCAGTGATGCAGCCGCTGCTCAATCACTTTGCCACCACTGAGGTGATTAAGCAGCGCTTTTATGATCGACGACTTTTATCGACCCGCGACATTGAGCGGTTCCGCAATGCGCTGTCCTGGAAGTATCGGCTGCGGCGGATGGTGTATGAACCGAAGAATATGTTTGAAAGTCAGTTCCCGCTAATTGTGTTGGGAGAGACGGGGCTAAGAAAAGCGGAAATCTATGCGACCCGTGATGCAGAACTGCAGAAGCTTTCGGGACTGCCGTTTATAGTGACTCTGGCGCTGGAGACGAGAGATGCGATCGCACCTCCTCTGCAGGCCACCTTCACCGTTGTAGGCCGAGGTGTTGTATACGTCTTAACTCAGGTTGTGGGGCGTGGTTTAGGACTGATTGGTCGCGGCATTTTGCAGGGCGTGGGCAGCACTTGGCAAGATTTAGGGCGACGCAGCCAATCTGAAGAATAGTACAGAAGGCAGACCGTTAGGTTGCCGTCTTGGCTCGCAATTCTTGACGGACCTGCATCAAAACTTTCCCCAGTTGATTCTGTCCCGTACCGTCTAAACCACATCCCCAGTAGGCATCTCTGGGTGAATCTTCCACGATCAATTCTTCACCTGTAGCTAACAAAATGGCTCGGATATCGGCATGGGTCGAAAACTTCTCTCGGACTACTTCGTACATGATCTTGGGCTTAATCTTTTCCCAGTCTGGGCGCAGTGGTACCTGGGATCCGCGACCGAGGGCTGCTGCCTCTTCTGGCGTGGGGGTTTGTCTGATGCGATCGCAAAGTGCTTGATCAACATCCCGATACTTTTGCGCCTGATAGAAATGCTCTGATGTGGGCCAATCGTGCCCCTGCAGATGAACGCTGTGCAGCGAGAAATTGGAGAAGCACCCGTAGGGATCAGTGACCTTATAGAAAAAGATGGTCATCCTCTCGCCAGCTAACTTGAGACCATCTTCTATGATGCCAGCATTGGAGTAATCCCCCAAGATTTCTGACTGTAACAATGTCCCCCGCCTTTAGGCATCATTGCCAAAGAGAGACTTTAAGAGAAACCTTGAGGGTTTACTGAACGGTGCCCAGAAGGTCGCAACTTCGCAAAGGTGGGAGCAGCTAGTGCTGCGACCTCCAGAAGCACCTATGTCTAGAGTGCCCGCGCACCACCTGTGATTGCGCATGTCCGCTTGAAATTGATGTGCCCAGAAAAGGGTTAACGCTGTGATTCAGCACTGGATGATGTTTCAACCTTGCCTTGGGCAATCTGGTTGCGGCCCTTTTGCTTGGCTTGGTACATGGCTGCATCAGCGCGGGCGACCAAATATTCCCAGCTTGATGTCTTGATGTTCGTCTGAGTGGCACAGCCAATGCTAACGGTGACCCGCTTCGACACATTTGATGTCTTATGGGGAATCGCTAGGGCTTTAATCTGGTTCTGCAGCTTGTGGGCCACCGTTGTTGTCCCCTGGGCACCAACGTTAGGCAAGAGAATGACGAACTCCTCACCGCCGTAGCGACAGATCATATCTGTGGCCCTAGAAGCTGCGGTTTTCAAAGCTGCAGCAATTCTCTGTAGACACTCATCCCCGGCGCGGTGACCGTAGCTGTCGTTGTAGTGCTTGAAATAGTCAACATCCACCATAATCACTGAGATAGGATGCTCCTGGCGTTTGGCCCGTTCCCATTCTTTGCGAATCGTTTCTGTGAAATAGCGGCGATTTGAGAGGCCCGTGAGGGAGTCCAGACGAGCCAGCTTCTCAAGGTCGATAGAGCGCTTGAGTAGAATTGCGATCGCACCCACCAGCAGCTCCCAAATCAGAAAAATACTGATGCTGAGAATCAGCGGCTGCCGCCTTCCGTAGGTTGAAAGGTAGGCCGGAGTTGCATGGATATAAAGTTCCCATTTCTGCGGCCCGAGGGAAATGACGGCTCGTCGTGAAAGATCCGGCTTGCGGAGGGGGGAAATCTTTGGCTGTGAACGATATAGCTCTAAAGGTTCACTGGCCGCCTCAGGATCGACTAGCCGGTACGCCATGGTCTCTGAGTGGCGGCGGTCGGCCAATAGAGACTCCTGCAGCAGCTCATTAATGCGAAAAATGCCAAGTACAAACCCTTCTAAATTATTCCAACGCTCTGGAAAGGTCTTTGCTTCCTGGGTATAAACCGGGACAAAGGCAAGAAATGCTTTAGAGGGTTCTTTGGGATCCACCGTAATGGGATCTGTAACCGTGAGCTTATCGGAAGCCATCGCTTCAATGAGGGCCGTTCGGCGGTTGGGATTAGAGGCGAGGTCAAACCCGATTGCTGATTCGTTCCCTACTGATGGCTCAATCAAGTAGACCGGGAAGTAAGTTTTGCGCTCTTTTGCCCGGACGAGTTCGCCGTCTTCATTCCGTTCAGTAATCTCATAGGTTTCTAAGTCTGATCGCCGTCGGCCTCGGGCTTCATGACCAAAGCGCTCACCAGCAGATACGCGGGGAATCCACTCTAGGGTGTGGATGGCAGGATTGCGCTGGCGCATGCTGCTGGAAAATTCACTAAACTCCTCTGCAGTGACGCGGTCTGAAGCGTGATAGAGCGCCTGTAGTGCGAAGAGTGCCTTAATGTTGGCTTTGATCTCTGCCTCAAGGACGAAAATGCTTTCCCCGACGTCTTTCTCGAACTGTGCCGAGAGTCTGTTCCGCTCACCGGCTGCTGTGAAGCTGTACGTCGCAATTGCCACGACTGGTCCTAGCAGGACGAGCATGATCAGTAGCGCAATATTGAGGCGACGGTTGCTAAGGCCCTTAATATTCAACGGCAATTCTGATGACCCAGTAATGTAGAGCAGCTACCTATCGCTGCAGGAGGCATTGAACACCATTATCATAGGCTTGATGTTGCAAACGTCAACGGTGAACGCAATGATTTGCTACAGCGTTTGCTATGACCGGCGATGCACTGACCCTATGCGGATGAAATCTGCTCTCTTTTGCTTAGTTCTGGGCGACTAGCTCCCGGAACCATTCGTCACGACGCAGAGTATAGAAGTCAGGGTCGGCAGCGGCCTGCTCCCGAAGGCTGGGGTTCAGTTCGATGGCTCGTTCTAGGGTCTCTAAGCCCCGGTCAACTTCGCCCTGCAAAACATAGCAGATGGCTTTACCGTAATGGGCATCGGCGTAGTCGGGCTGAATCTCTAGGGATTTGTTGAGACTAACAAGGGCGTCGCGGTCTCGCTCTAACTTAATCAGCGCGAGTCCTCGGTGGCTCCAGGCTTTGTATCCGTCATCTTTGAGCTTCACGGCCTGATCAAAGGACTCAAAGGCGTCTTCGTAGCGCTCCAGGGTTTCTAGGGCTAAACCACGATTAAACCAGGCGATCCCATCTTCTTCATTCAGCTTGACGACATGGTCAAAGGATTCAAAGGCGTCTTCGTGGCGCTGGAGCATGCCGAGAGCAAAGCCCCGATTCATCCAAGCGCTGCGGGAGTCGGCTTCTAATTCGACCACTTTGTCGTAGGATTCTACGGCTTCTTCAAGGCGCTGCAGCCGCTCTAGCATCAGACCCCGATTCATCCAGGCCCGAACGTTCTCTGGCTGCATTTTGACGACTTTATTGAAGGCGGCGAGGGCACTTTCTTCCCGGCGTAGTTCGCGCAAAAATAGACCGCGCTGGTACCAAATTTCAGCGTTTTCTGGCTGGCGGTCGAGAACCTGATCGAGAGATGCGATCGCATCTTCAAATTCCTTCAGCTCTCCCAAGGCTAAGGCTTTCTGATACCAAAGATCGGTATTGCTCTCCTGTAGCTCTAGCGCCTGATCGAGATACCGAATCGCTTCTTCGTACTGGCCCTTATCAAATTGAGACTGGGCCTGACTCACATAGTCAGAAGCATCTAAGAACAAATCAGGATGGTTGGCCTGCAGCCGCTCCAAGGGTTCATTGATTTTCTGGATCTGCTCTGAGACTTCCTTGAGAGCATCTCCGGCAATCTGAGCGGGCGTCATCTCCGCTAGCTGCTGCAGAATCTGCTCTTTACGGAGCTTGGCCTCAGCCGTAAGCTGCGAAAGCTGGGTCGTGGTGCCCGATTCTAGCCGTTGAAGGGCCTGCTGTGACTGATCTCGGCTGGCCTGCAGGCTGGTCTGCAGATCCGTCAGCTCTTTGCTGACTTGACCGGTCAGGCTCTTGAGATCGAGCAGGGTTTGGTTTTTGCGGGTTTGGACATCGGCATCTAGATTGGTGAGTGCTGCCGCCGCTTCCTGCTGTAGCGTTCTTACGCTCTCTAGTGTTGTGTTCTTTTCTGTTTCGACACGGGCGCGGGACTCGGTGACGTTCGCTAAAAACTCTGACTCAAGGCGCTGTAGCTCCTGCAGGGTCTGGTCGGCCTGTCCAGAAACCTGAGACTGGGCCGTGGATAGCTCGGTGGTGATCTGGCCGCCCAACTGTTCTAACCGCTGCAGTACCTGATCTTTTTCCTGCATCGCTTTCTGCAGCGCTCGCTGTTCTAAGTCAGAGAGCTGAGGAGAGAAGTCTGCCTCCATCTGCTTCAGGTTTTGCCAAATCAGATCCCACTGCTTGCGGGCTTCCTGCTGGAGATCGGCAAGCTGGCCAATATAGTCGGCCTTCGTGTTTGCGAGGTAACCGATTACCGCATCACGCTCAACCTGGACCTCATTTTGAAGGGCGGAGAGCTGTGGCCCGAAGTTGGTCGACATTTTCTCTAAATCTTGCAGCACAGCATCCCGGCGGCGTTGGGCTGAAGCCTGCAGATCGCCAAGCTGGCTGGTGAAGATTGATTCTGACTGCTGTAGTGCCTGCACAATCGTATCAATGCGGCCCTGGGCGTCGTCCTCTAGGCCAGAGAGACGGGGACCGAATTCGCTGGCTTGCTGCTGTAGGCTCTTGAGTAAATTATCTTGCTGCTGTTTGAGGTTGGCTTCAATTTGACGAGCGGTACTTTCGGTTTCTTCTTCGATGTGAGAAATATTTTCTCGCGCGTCTTCGAGGGTTTGCTCCAGCTCTGTGAGCCGCTGCTGCTGTGATTTGTTGAAGGTCGTGAGCTGCTTAGAGACCTGATCTTTTTTCGTTCTCAGATCTTGCTGAAAGCCTTGGGCATCATGACCTAAATCATTGCTGAGTTCCTCTGACTCTCGCAAGACGTTTTCGACGGATTCGCTGGCGAGGGCAAGCTGTCCCTTCAAGTCCTTGAGTTCTCTTAGGTGAGCCTGTACAACTTCGGTGACCTCTCGAATGACGGCGCGGCGGAGAAGCCATAGACCTGCGATCGCAACGGCTGCAATCAAGGCCAGCACCACCAGCATGATGTTAAAAAACGTCGTGCTGCGATTGAGACTCTTGATCGCGTCCTGTTCTTGAGTGGTTGGGGCCGGAGCCGATGTTTGAGCTTGAACAATGCCGCTAGACAGCACAACCGGAAGAATAATGCTCTGCAAGATTCTGACTTGAATCTGTCGATTGTGGTGCGTCATCAAAATTCCCTTTGTCTGGTTAACCGCCGACCTGCAACTGTCATGATATGGCTCAAGATTAGTTAAATCTAAGGGTTTGCGTCGATTCACTCAACCCTAGCCCGGTTGTGATTACCACACCCTCGTTCTTGCTCGTCACCGATACACCGATATTTTAGCGGTCTCTCGCGGAGGGGCTATCGTCATGCTACTGACGCCTGTGCTTGATAATAGAGTGTCATCCACTCTCCAGTCGTTCTATGCAGCCCTTCGAATCCCCACCTCAGGTTGAGACTCTTGTGGAATTGCTTCGTCACAGGGCCAGCCGTCAGCCAGAGCAGGTGGCCTATACGTTTTTAGTGGATGGCGAGGACGAGAAAATCCAGTGGAGCTATGCGGATTTAGATCGATGGGCAGATGCGATCGCAACCCATCTCCAGCCCCTAACGGAACCTGGCGCTAGAATCCTGCTCCTTTACCCCCCCGGACTCGACTACATTGCGGCTTTTTTTGGCTGTCTCTATGCAGGCATGATCGCGGTTCCGGCCTATCCGCCCCGGCCGAATCGCTCTTTAGAGCGTCTGGAAACCATTGCGGCTAATAGTGGCGCCACCGTTGTTCTCACCCTCGAATCAATCTTAGAAAACCTCAACCGCCGGATTGCAGAAGCCCCGATCCTGGAACGGCTCACTTGGCGAACCACGGATGCCCTGCCGCCGCTGTCTCTCCAGAAAGCGCTTGATTTGACATCGGATAGTCTTGCCTTTCTGCAATATACCTCTGGTTCTACGGCCACCCCGAAGGGCGTCAAAATCAGTCACGGAAATTTGCTCCACAACCTGAAGTCGCTGCATCGCTGCTTTGAAGTAAATGAACAAAGCAAAGGTGTGTTTTGGCTGCCGCTGTATCACGATATGGGTTTGATTGGAGGCGTTCTGCAGCCGCTCTATAGTGGCCGACCCGCCGTCTTAATGCCGCCTTTAATGTTCATTCAAAAGCCAGTACGCTGGTTAGCCGCCATCAGCCGAGAACAGGCCACCATCAGCGGTGGCCCTAATTTTGCCTATGATCTATGTATTAAAAAAATTACCGAAGAGCAGCGAGCCACGCTGGATCTGAGCCATTGGACCTTGGCTTTCAACGGCGCTGAATCTATTAACCCTGACACCCTGGATGCTTTTGCCAAAACCTTTGCCCCCTGTGGATTTCGGAAAGAAGCCTTCTACCCCTGCTACGGCATGGCGGAGGCGACCCTGTTTATCTCTGGTGGGCTCAAGTCACAGCCGCCCGTCTTGAAAACAATTCAGGCTGAGGCACTAACCGAGAGCAAAGTAGTTGAGGCCCAGCCGCAGGATGCGCGCCGTCAGACCTTAGTGAGCTGTGGACGATCGCTCTTTGATCAGACGCTTAAGATTGTAGACCCCGAGACTCAACAGTGCTGCCGTGCCTCAGAGATCGGAGAGATTTGGGTGTCGGGACCCAGCATTGCTCAAGGGTATTGGCAACAGCCGGAGCAGACAGCAGAGACTTTCGCAGCTTACCTCAATGATTCTGGTCCCTTTCTCCGCACGGGAGATTTGGGTTTTTTGGCTAACGGAGATGTCTTTTTTGCCGGACGTCTGAAGGATGTCATTGTCCTCAACGGGAAAAACTATTACCCCCAAGATATCGAGGCAACCCTTGATCGCTGTATGCCTGAGCTTCAGATCAGCGGTGCGGCTGTGTTTACGGTTCCAGTTGAGGGAACTGAGCAGTTGACTGCCCTGATCGAAGTCGATCGTCGGATGGTGTCGCGGTGCCGTCAGCCAGAGGAAAGCGAGGTTCTGTTTACTACCTTCCGCAAGGCAGTTTGGTCCACCCACGAACTTCTCATTTCAGCCTTCTATCTATTGAAGCCCGGTGGATTGCCGCGCACCTCTAGCGGTAAAATCCAGCGATATCTCTGTCGAGAAAGGGTTTTGGCTGGTGGGGGAGATGCGATCGCAACTAGCAACTCCGGTCCTTAAGATATAAGCAGGCCAGAAACGATTGCCCGTCAGAACTGTTTGGGTTAGCCTGTGATGTCGTCAAAGCCCCGGACCTTCTTGGGCTTTTTTCTGTTCACAACTCATTGTCAGTTGAGACTGGAGCTTCCTCATTGATGTTAGGACTCTCTGCCGGTCCCCGCTGAGACAAAAGGTGAGTGAGTCCAACCCATATTCCCGCCACAACCCCGAGTGCCGCCAGCATGGCAATGACCTTGGAGCGCAGTGCCGGTGGATGATTGGATGACAATGCGTGGGCTTCTTGGGACGGATCAACATCCCCTCCGAGAGTTTGGGGAACCTGGTTCTGATAGGCCTTACTCAATTCTGACACCAGCCACAGAATTGGGGCAGAAGTGCCTTCCGCTCTCACAACGGCAGGGCCATTCATGGTGATCAGTGAAACGGAAGACTTGAAGCGACGATAAACAGCGTTGGTGGTCACCAGCTGCTGGGTTAGCGACTGCCACTGTTGTTCGACTTTGGCTAATGTGGCAGGTCCAGCCTTGAGCTGATCACATTTCGTCAATATCAACGCAAAGAAGTAACGGACCCTATTTTGGGTGGCTAGGGAAGAGATCACTTCGATTTGCTTGATCGTTTCCTCCAATCGTGTCAAGTATTTAGGGTCTCGAACCAGAGCCTCTGCATCGATAAACACGCAACATCCATGAGATTTGAGCATCATTGCTTCAAAATCGGAGTTCCCTAGACGGCAGATTTCGCCAGGAATATCTGCCCAACGAAACTCGCACAGCGTTTTGTCTTGACGGAACGAGCGTGAGACGACCCTAAAGGTAAAATCTGTGATTTTCATTGTGGGTGTCGGATAGCGACTCTTCAGCCTCATGTAAGACAGCAGCTTATCTAGCATTTGCTGTGATGGGGCATTTGCTCCCTCAAACCACGTCCCTCGTTGTGATTCGATTTGTTGATTAAACTGCAGCTCAGCGTAGCTGCCTGCTAAGAAAACGGACTTGCCGACTCCCCTGTGGCCAATACTTAACAAATTGAAAGTTGGAGGAGAATTATAAGCCATATCACTTTTTCTAAATAGGATTTGAAGCGTCAGGGAAAACAACGCTTGCCTAGTGAGTCTTTTAGGAATTGTCTTTCTCTAGATTATATTCATCTGAAAAATGCGTAATTCTTTTTGACCCTATGTTGTATTGTCTATTCCAGGCATAACTAGAGAACCAGGTATCTGAGAGATAGAACCCTCGATTATTGTCATCCGTCATTCACCCCAGCTTCTGTGTCACAGTGAGGAAGCCCTGACATTTCTCAATCAGCGATAATGGTGGTATTCCTGCTGCGTGGTAAGTGGCAGCAAGTAGATAGTAAGAGAGTCACTATCTCATGGAAAGAGAAGCCCTTGCGATTTCTAATTGCGATCGCGAACCCATTCATATTCCAGGGATCATTCAGCCCTTTGGCAGCTTAATTGCGGTTGATCGCTCCCTAGAAACGATTACTCATGCCTCAGAAAACCTGCAGACCTTTTTGGGGACTGAGGCTCAGACCATACTAGGACAGTCTTTAGATCAGCTTTTTTCTTCTGAGCTGTGCCACGATCTCATGAACGTGGCCTGTCTACCCGCTGCCCATCGTCAACGTCTCGGCAAACATGAGCTGACCGGCCAGCCCCTTGATATCAGTCTGCACCGCAGCGAAGATCGCTGGATTATTGAGCTGGAACCCTGCGGTGCTGATCCTAACAGCAGCATTAGCGCTGTGACCCGCGTGCAGTCTATCTTGGGACATTTGCAAGGACAAACTGAGTCTACAGCCATGCTGGAGAAGGCTGTGCAAGCGCTGCGCTGGGTGACCGGCTTCGATCGGATTATGGCTTATCAATTCCTGCCGAATGGAGCGGGGGAAGTTGTGGCTGAAGCTTGCTCTAGTCGCTGTGAACCTTACTTAGGATTGCGCTACCCGGCCTCTGATATTCCTCCGCGCGTTCGTGAAATGGCGCTGAAGATGCCCGTACGTGCGATCGCAAATATCACCGCCGAGCCAGTCTCCATTTTGAGCGATGAAGCGGAGGCTCCCCTCGATCTTTCGCTGACCTACTTACGGGGTACCTCCCCCATCCATGTAGAATACTTGACCAACATGGGCGTCGGAGCCAGCATGAACCTTGCCATTGTGGTTCAAGGAGAGCTGTGGGGCTTATTTGCCTGCCATCACGCGGGTCCGAAACTGCTCTCCCCAGACCTGCGCTCTACCTGCGAACTCTTCAGTCAGCTTTTTTCTCTAAAGCTGCAGCAAGCCTTTGCAGAAGAACGGCTCCAAAATCGCAGACGGCTCACCTCTGCGACCCATAATCTGTTGGAGACGTCGAAAGAAACGCTCAGATTCTCCCAGGCCGCGTCTTGGTTAAGTGAAAAATTATGTCCGCTCATGGATGCAGATGGAATAGCCGTCGTTGAGCATGAGCATGTTGAGACCAATGGAGATACTCCGACGGTCTCAACTGTCTTAGACCTGATTCATCACTGTCAGTCCACAACCGACATTGTCCCTATTGAACAACTGCGGCAAACTCCGCTCTCTCCCGAAGCAGATCTTGGCAAGACTGCAGGCGCTTTAGTCTTAGTCATTTCTAGTACAGAACATCTCTATGTGGTCTTCTTCCGCAATGAAATTTCTTACCAGATTCGTTGGGGAGGCAATCCTCAAAAAGAAATTGTCGAAGGTAAATTTGGTCCTCGCCTGCAGCCCAGAGCTTCTTTTGCAGAATATATTGAATCTGTTTCTGGACACTGCCAACCCTGGTCTTTAGCTGATATGGATGCAGCCCTAGAACTGCGCACAGGGCTACTGCATTTAGCCGTGAATCAAGTCGATCTCATTGAACAGGAAGCTCAGCAGCAGCAGCGGCAGCAGGATTTGTTAATCGCTGAGTTGAACCACCGCGTCAAAAATATCCTGGCCTTGATTCGCTCCATCACCCGTCAGACAAGAGAGTCAGCCACCTCTGTTGAAGAATATGCATCAATGCTCGAGAGCCGCATTGCGGCGTTGGCTTCAGCTCATGATTTGGTCGCAGGGCCTGGACTGACTTGGCCTCAACTGGATGCACTACTCAAAATTGAGTTTCGCCCGTACCTGGCCGAGTCAGAACATCGGGTGCGATTGACGGGGCCAGCGGTTGGTTTGAAAGCTAACTTCGTTCCCACGTTGGTTTTGGTGCTTCATGAGCTGACCACTAACGCGGCTAAGTATGGGGCGCTTTCGGTGCCTGAAGGACAAGTTGAGGTTCAATGGTATCAAGAAGATGGAGGGCTGGCTTTATCTTGGCGAGAGCGCCAAGGGCCATCTGTCTCTGCGCCGACAAGACGGGGATTTGGACGAAATTTGATTGAGCGCTCCATTGCCTACGAATTTGAGGGCGAATCACGGCTGCGGTTTGTACCGACCGGAGTTGAAGCTGAATTGTGGGTTCCCAAAGAATATGTGTTGTGGCAAGCCAATGCCGCGAGCTTGTCCGAATCGCTTTCTCCACAAGTTGAATCGGTACAACCCTCTAAACGCGGACAGGTTTTAATCGTCGAAGACAATATGCTGATTGCAATGGAGCTAGAATCGACGCTTCAGTCCTTAGGCTTTCAACAGATTGATACCGCTCCGCGCGTTAGTGCAGCCCTCAAGCTGCTGAAAACTGAGCAATACACGCTAGGGCTACTTGATATCAATCTCAAAGATGAAGTTAGCTTTGAAATTGCCGAGGCCCTGCAGGAGCGGCAGATTCCGTTTTTGTTTACCACGGGCTATGACTCTAGATATGAGGTGCCCGAACATTTGGCTACGGCCCCCCGTCTCAAGAAACCGATCGATATTGAGAAATTGACTCTGACTCTCAAGCAGCTATTGCAGGAAGAGTAAATCTCGCGTTTTTCAAGTGGCTGTGTCCTCAATGTTGAGCATCTAATGAGAGTGGCATTTCTCTTTGTCAGGGACTCGCAGGCTGATCTTTTAGGGGGACAGATTGATTAGCTCAATGGCTTTCTCCCATCAGCAAGTAAACCAATTTCTGCTAGGCGTTCTAGAAGATATGCCCTTGCCGTCGTCGTGCCTGCCAACACTACTTCCCGACGAGGATGTAGAAAGAGCGGCATTGAAAACCTTGATGTTGCGCTCATGGGGCCTTCCGGATTGATGACGCGATGGGTTGCCGACCGATAATATCCGCCGCTTGCCATCTGCAGCATATCGCCGCCGTTGATCACAATATCCCCAGGACTACAGGGAACGCTAACCCAGTTTTCTTGAGGATCTAGAAGCTCTAAACCCATTGCTGTGGCGGCTGGCAACAGCGTAATCAAATTAATGTCTTCATGAGCAGCAGCTCGAATGGCCCCCGGTGGGATAGCCTCCGCTAGGGGTGGATAGTGAATCAAACGCAATAGGGTTTCTTGGCTACCATCGATCATGCGCCCCAGCGGTTCTGTGAAGGAGACGGTCTCGGGTGCAAACTGCTCTACCCAGACCAGCAACTCGGAGGCAAGCTGATTGAGTTGCTGGAAAAGCTGGTGTGTATTGTCCCCTATGCCTGCCGGTAAATCTGTCCAGGGATACAGGTGAAAAAATTCCTTCAGGTCAGGTACGGTATGCCCCTTGGCTTGCTCAAGCTGAAACGGGAAGTAGCCAGACTGCTGTTCGGGTTCAAATGTATGGTTGTGTTTCTGTTCTGAGGTAAAGAAAGTCGCCCAGTCTTGATAGACGGCCTGCACGAGTTGCTCGGCAATGGGAGGATGTCCTAAAACCGCAAATCCCGTCTCATGAAGACAGCGGGCTAGGGCTTCTGGGGTCTGTGGATCTCGGTATTCAAGGGGATGGAGCATCGGCCAATGATCGCCAAATGGGCAGTAAATCTTCTACCAGTACATCCTGCCATGACGGCCAAGCTGTTTTGATATGATCCTGAGCGGCTGCGGAGATTTGCGATCGCATCCCCTCATCCTCATAAAGCTGAGCAATCGCCTGCGCCCACTGTTCCGGCTCCTCTGTATCCATCATCAATCCATCTTTTCCTGGTTCCCGCAGCGTTTGATAGGCACCTCCCTGACTGGAGATCAGAACCGGCAGTCCGGCTGCTTTAGCCTCTAAAATCACGTTGCCCACAGTTTCGGTCGGGGACGGAAACACAAAGACATCTGCGCTGGCAAAAATAGTCCCTAACTTTTCTTGTTCAATGACGCCAGGGAGGGTGACCTGCTCGCCCAACAGTGCCTGAATATCCTGGGAACGGTGACCGCGACCCACTGCTAAGGCATGGATCGGTAGACCCTGATCAAGCAGAATCTTCGCGCTCTGGGCAAAGATCATTACGCGCTTGGGGTCGTCCAAGCGGCCTACGTACAGCAGCAGAAATTTGTCAGTGGGGATGCCGTAGGTTTTTTGGAGATGGTTGCGATCGCATCTTTCTGGATTAAATCGTTCCGTATCAATCCCTCGCCGTAGGTAAGAGACCTGATGCGCGGGTATGACTGTTTGCACCTCAGGATCATCAGGCTGCGAAATAAATACGTGATCGCAAGTTTGCCAGTAGTCCTGTTGCTGAGCCACCATCCTGCGGCGATAGCGCAGCGGAAGCTGCCACCGATCAAGGAGCCACTGATTCACGAAGCCATGACCGAACATTCCTTGCAAGCGCTGCTCTAGATAAATCTGCGTGTACTGAGGCGTATCGGTATGCACAGAAGCCACTAAGGGCTTCTTGTTTTGCTGGCAAAATGCCTGAGCTGTCTTGCCAAAGGTAAATAGAGGATGCGTCGTATGGGCCACGTCCATCGCTTCCAGGTAGGGCAGCAGCGCTGGGTTCCGGGACATCAAATCAGTATGGTCAGGGACATCCTGTAGAAAAGGCAGGCGCTCTGTGCTAAAGCGCGGTCGGTGCAGTATGTAACGAACCGTCTCCGACAGGGGTAGAACCTCAGCCGTATCCCCCAAGAAGTGTAGCGATAGATCGAGATCAGGTTGCGTGACGGCAGCCTGGGCAAATTTCTCCCAGCATTTCACATGCCCCCCTGCAGAGCGCTGCCACTTGAGATCAATAAAAACGCCAACAGAGATCATGAATCAAGAGTTGAGAGTGAAAGCTGATTTAGCGCTAGAGACAAGGACCGGGCCTACTCTCTAACTGCGACCAGTAGAATAGACGTATCGCAAACAATTCTAAGCCATGACTGCTGTTCAAACCCGCCGATTCACGGTTCAGGAATACTACCGCATGACGGAGCAGGGGATTCTATCACCCACTGAGCGGACCGAACTCATCAATGGAGAAATCGTCAAAATGGCGGCCAAGGGAACAGCTCACACCTCCGCAGTCTTGCTAGTTCAAGATGTTTTTAAGGAAAGTTTGGGGCGTCAGGTATTTGTCAAATCTCAAGATCCGATTCAACTCTTTAATGACTCGGAGCCGGAGCCAGATGTAGCCGTGGTCAAACGTGATCCTCTGGCGTATAGCACTCACCACCCGATTCCAGAAGAGATTTTATTGGTGATAGAGGTTGCAGATTCTAGCCTTAAATATGACTTAGAGACTATGGCTGTTCTCTACGCCCGAGCAGAAATTGCTGAGTATTGGGTTTTAGATGTTCTAACGCGGCAGCTTCACATCTTTCGCCAGCCCCATCAAGACCGTTATCAATCCCAAATGATTTTGGCGGAAACATTGGACGTTACGCCCATCGCATTTACAGACTGCACCATTGCCATCCGTGATTTACTGCCGCCTATCGCTCCAGATCAGAGTTGAGTGGTGTCCTGATTGGCTGCGCTATCAACTTTAGGAAAAACAACATCTTCATAGAGTGATGCTAAAGACCCTTTGTAACCAATACTGGGAAGTTGAAAGGCTGGGTCTGTAGGCCCAAAAAACTGTACGGACCATAGGCCATTCTCTGCGCGGCGATAGCATTCAACCCGCTGCACGTGAGTATTGATTAGGACGTACTCTTGCAAACTTTCGAGGCGCTGATAGTCAAAGAATTTATCGCCCCGGTCAAATGCAGCCGTAGATTCCGATAGCACCTCAACAATCAACTTTGGGAAGCGCTTATAGGTCGGCGTTTCCTGATCACGTTGATCACAAGTCACCATGACATCTGGGTAGAAGAAGCGATTCAACGATTCAATGCGAGCTTTCATATCAGAGATATATGCTCGACAGCCTTTACCCCGCAGATAGCTTCGCAGTTCAGCAAACAAATTTCCAGCAATGGTAACGTGGGCGTCGCTGGCTCCAGCCATTGCATAGGCGTCGCCATCTATATATTCATGTTTGATCGCGCTGGCCTTCTCAAGCTGCAGATATTCTTCGGGTGTGAGATAAGTCTGCTCAACAGAAGCAACCATGATGGGTGTGCCTTACGTGCGATTGGTTTCGATTGTAGCGCTCGCTGTTGTCTTAGTGGCTCTTTAGATGCCAAGCCCGAGGCTGCAAAAAAGCATAGATTCCCGCCACCGAGAGGGTAGATCCGATGCCTGAATGCCCTCGCCCCGTCCAGGGAAGTCTGGGGCTGACGCGATCGCAACAGTTCCAATAAGAACTCCCGCTGTTCACTTGGCTCAAAATGCCTACGGCCCGTTTTCGGCTGGCACTATACACCGATGCTGTGAGTCCATACTTGGTGTCGTTCATGAGTGCGATCGCACTTTCATCATCCTCAACGCACTGAATACCAATCACAGGACCAAAGGACTCTTCTTGCATGATCAGCATGTCGTGCGTCACCTTTGTGAGTACCGTTGGCTCAAAGTACCAACCCGGACCTGCAAGGGAATGTCCACCACAGCGTAATTGAGCACCTTTATCTAAAGCATCTTTGACCTGCTGCCTTAAGGCGATCAGTTGGGGCTGACGGCTGAGGGGACCAAGATAGGTTTGAGGCTCGGTGGGAGCGCCCCCTTTGAAACTTTGTACAGTGTGTAAGAATTTTTCGATGAATGGCTTATATACGTCTTTATGTACATAGATGCGTTCTATTCCGCAGCAGCTTTGGCCGTTGTTGTAGAAGGCTCCGTCCGCAAGACCTGCCGCCGCTGTCGCCACATCAGCATCGTCGCAGACGTAGGCCGGATCTTTACCTCCAAGCTCTAGCTGTGTCTTGATCAGCTTTGGAGCAGCTGCGATCGCAATTTTCTGCCCTGTCCCGTAAGAGCCTGTGAAAAATATACCGTCGATGGCCTGCTCTAGCAGGGCCGCTCCTGTTTCTCCTGCGCCAATGATGGGAATAAACACATCTTGGGGGATGCCTGCTTCGTGGAGAAGGGATGCGATTGCAAGCCCTGTCATCGTCGCTACTTCAGACGGTTTATACACAACAGCATTGCCGGTCAGCAACGCTGGGACAAAAACATTCGTTCCAACAAAATATGGGTAGTTCCAGGCAGAGATATTGGCAATAACCCCCAGCGGATCATAGGAAATGACTTCTTCTAGCTGGCCTGTGCCTGGCAGCGCCTGCCATGGTTCCTGATAAACGCGCTGCGGCGTCAACACTTGCGCAATATGTTCACAAAAGAAGTCAATGCGCTGGGGCGTTGCGAGAATTTCACTCTTCGACTGAGAAATCGGCTTTCCAGTTTCTGCCGTCATCGTTGCAGCTAGTGTTTCAACCTGCTGGATTAGTAAGTCTCTGAACTTTTCCAAAGCTCCAATCCGTTCAGGAAGCGGCAGCGAAGCCCAGGCTGGCTGGGCACTCCGAGCATGTTGTACCTTTTGCGCCACCGCTGCGCTATCGTCAACGGGAATCTCTTTGATTAGCTCCTCTGTTGCAGGGTTAAAGACAGAAATGAAGTCGGTCATAGAGGGTCCTAGGCAGCTAGCGCATCCTGGTAAATCGCGGCAAAATCGTCTCGGTTCACTGGCTTCGGATTCAGGGGATGGCAGCCATCATCAATCGCCACGTTGATAAGTTGCTCCACCTGTTCGCTCGACACGCCCAATTCACTAAGCGTCGGAGGTATGCCAATCCCGCTGGATAGCTCAACAATCCAGTCAATGAAATCTGTGCCGCTAGTTGCGGCTGGATTCACAATTCTAGCCATCCGTAAGAACTTTTCTGGTGCTGCCGATTGATTAAACCGCATGGTAGCGGGCAGCATCACCCCGTTGGCGAGGCCGTGGTGGGTATCGCATACCGTTGAGAGGGCATGGGCACAGGAATGGGTAACGCCTAAACCTTTTTGAAACGCGATCGCACCCATCATCGAAGCATTTAACATCCCCGCTCGCGATCTCAAATGATCGGCTTCATCAACGGATTCCCCTGAGGCCAACTGCTGGGCAAACAGAACGCTATCTTTTAGGTGCTGCGACACCAGATAAATTCCCTCCAGAGCAATGCCGTCACACAGTGGATTGCTGCCCTTAGCCAAGAACGCCTCAATCAAATGAGTCAAGGCATCCATACCTGTTGCTGCCGTGATTTTGGCCGGAAGTCCCAATAACAGTTCTGGATCAGCCAGCACCACCTGAGGCAGTAGCCGCGGATCAAAAACAATCTTCTTCGCGTGGGTTTCATCGTCAGAGATCACGGCGCTGCGACCCACTTCACTACCGGTCCCTGCCGTTGTTGGAATCGCCAGAATGGGTGGAATGGGCTGATCAATCGGTCGAGTGCTGGCTCCGTCTTCATAGTCAAACAGATGCCCTGGATGGTGAGCCATAAGTGCGATCGCCTTGGCGACATCCATCGGAGCGCCACCGCCCACGGCGATAATGCCATCAGCTCCATGAGATTGATAAGCTGACTGTCCTGCCACGACTTGAGAAACAACTGGGTTGCCCCAAAAGCTGCTAAAGGTACCGACCTTTAAAACAGAGAGAGAATCTTCAATGGCCGAGAACCAGGAAAGTGCAGCCACATCTTTATCGGTGACCAGCAGGGGCCGCTGGATGCCCAGAGCCGTAAGTTCTGACAGCAGCTCCGTCCTGACGCCTGCACCAAAGCGAATCTTGGTCGGAAAGTTATAGGTTGAGGTTTCAGAAGCCATAGACTCCCCTTAAATATCGATGTAATGGTTCATTTCCCAGTCCGTCACCTGATCGCAGAACGCGTTCCACTCCTTCTCTTTGAACTCAAAGAAGGTTTTTGCACCTAGATCGCCGAGCGTTTCCATGAGCAGCTCATTTTGCTTCAGTGCCTTGAGTGCCTCATACAGATTGGCTGGCAGCGTCGGCAAATCTGGGAACTCCGAGCCGCGTGCGTACAGATTTTCATCAATGCGCTCTCCAGGGGACGTTTGTTTTTTGATGCCGTCTATCCCTGCTGCCAGCAACCCTGCTAAAGCTAGGTACATATTGGCGGCCCCATCAATCAAGCGACACTCAAAGCGTCCGGCTTCAGGAATGCGCAGCATGTGGGACCGATTGTTGCCGCCATAGGAAATGTAGCGCGGTGACCAGGTGCTGCCTGAGGTGGTGGAACTAGCTCCCAAACGGCGATAGGAATTCACGGTGGGGGCAAACAAGGCCGTCAGCCCCTTGGCGTGTTCTAATACGCCCCCCAAGAAGTGATAGCCGACGGGCGAGAGTCCGCCCTTGTCTGCGCCCTCGGCAAAGCTGTTGGTCTCGCCCTGCCAGAGGCTATTGTGAACGTGACCGCCGCTGCCGGTAATGTGGCTGAAGGGCTTGGGCATGAAGGTGGCGGTGAAGCCGCGCTTCTCAGCCAAGGTTTTAACCATGTATTTAAAGAAGACATGGCGATCGCAAGCCACCTTGGCCTCGCTGAAGCTCCAGTTCAGCTCAAACTGACCGTTGGCATCTTCGTGATCACATTGGTAAGGCTCCCATCCCAGCGCTTCCATGTACCCCACCACTTCAGAAATCAGATCAAACTGGCGCATTAGGTTGAGCTGGTCATAGCAGGGACGCTCTGCTGTATCGCGGTCGTCGGCTACGACATAGCCCACATCTGTCTTTTTGAGTAGAAAGAACTCGGCTTCGATTCCAGCTTTATAGGTATATCCCAACTCAATACATTCATCTAAAACCTGATTGAGAATCGTGCGTGGCGCAGCGGGGAAGGGCTTGCCTTCAAAGTAAACGTCACTGGCAACCCAGCCGACTGTCGGCTCCCAAGGAAGCTGAATCAGTGAGCTTGGATCTGGAATCGCAGCAATTTCAGCAGCATCCGGTCCTAAGCCTAAATTAGAAGCAAAGGAAGAGAAGAAAGCTCCGTTCTTTTCAACAGATGCAATTTTAGCGGCGGGGACGAGCTTGGCTCTGGTCCCGCCCAGTAGGTCGGTGTAAGACACCAGAAAAAACTTGATACCGAGAGCTTGGGCCTGTTCAAACAGCGTCGTAGTCTGCGTGAGCGTTCCTACCATTGTGAGGGTCTCCGAGCGTATAGCTTTAGTCAAACAGCCTTATCTGAAAGCGTTTGTAGCCGCAGTTACGATCTCAAGAGAAGTCACGCTCGTTTTTCTACTATCGAGACAATATTCTGAGGTGAAGCGATAAGATTCCTGCATAATCAGCCAGAGAGGATGCCGTGGATTTATTGATGTTGCGATCGCAATGGACTGGTCCAGCCTCCCTAGAAAACCTAGTTACCCAAACTGTCACAGATGGCTTCGACGGCATCGAAGGCCCCATCCCCCAAAGTGTGGCAGAGCAACAACGCTACAAAAAACTCCTTGCCGATCATGAACTTTTTTTTATTGCCGAATCAACAACCGGCGGAGATTTTGGCAGCCCCTCCGACTGGTGGATACCTCGCCCAGACAAAACCATTGCTGATCACCTATCAGACTTGAGATGGACTGTTGAACATGCTGCAGAGATGGGAGCACTTTTCGTTTCGACAATGTGTGGGTACGATGCCTGGTCCTGGTCACAAAACGTCGATTTCTTCGGTCAAGCCTTAGAGCTAGAGAGCAGCTCTGGAATCACAATTAGCTTTGAAACTCATCGAGGGCGATCTCTTTTCAATCCTTGGATTACGCGAGATCTCCTCAACGAATTTCCGCAGATGAAATTGACCTGCGACTTTAGCCATTGGTGTGTCGTCTGTGAGCGGCTAATTGATTCAGAATGGTCAATTCTTGAGCTTTGTGCTGAACGAGCAATGCATGTTCAGTGTCGGGTGGGCTACCCTCAACATGCTCAAGTGTCTGATCCACGCGCACCAGAATATACAGAAGCACTAACGGCCCACGAACGCTGGTGGGATCTCATTTGGAAGCTGCAAGCCAAGCGAGGCATGCTACAGACCACGATGATGCCTGAATTTCTTTGGGATGGCTACATGCAAACATTGCCCTACAGTGCAATGCCTGTCGCTGATGTTTGGGACATAACCTGCTGGATGGCTCAGCGGCAACGTAAGCGATTCATGGAAAAGAGTACCGTGGAAATCTGAGATATCCGAATATACCCGCTCGTGAATTACTGGGGCTGGGAGTGCTTGAACCACGTTTCTCTTTGATAGAGAAATAGAGAGAGACCGAAGCAAATACCAACAGAAAACGTACCGAGAATATAAATTACAAGTAGGTTAGAGGGCATCTGAAATCGCTTCAGTTCGACGTAAGCAAAAATGAAAAAGATGAACGCAGAGATAGCAATATCGCTGGAGAGGAGCCTTGAAACCGGAGTCGCTAAAGCCTGTTCGAAGAAAAGGGAAACTGAAGCCTCACCTGAAAGCAAAAACTGCAAAAAAATTCCCCACGATATCACCAGACTGAGAATGATAAAGATGAGATAAATCTTGCTTAGACCCTGAGATTGGGAGCGCTGCTGAGTCGAGATATTCATCATGATGCATCCTTTGGGCGTGAGTATGGTTTGATTTCACAGTCCAATTGTGACTAGAAGAAGTAGTCAATTCAATTACGCTCGAGGTAATAGTAAAGAGGTACCCCCTGCTAAAAGCTTTTAAATAATGTCGTCAGAGAGCAGCTTAGATAAGGCCTTCGGTCAATTTTTGAGATACTGGCGATCGCAACGCAATTTCAGTCAGCTCGACCTGTCAATAGCGAGCGGCGTGTCGCAACGGCATATCAGCTTTGTTGAATCCGGACGCGCCCGTCCGAGTCGCGACATGGTCCTTAAGCTGGCGACTGTTCTTGACATTCCGTTGCGTCAGCAGAATAAAATGCTCACCGCAGCCGGTTTTGCCCCCATTTATTCAGAATTTGATCTGAGTGCTCCAGAGCTGGACCCTATTCGCCGTGCCTTAGACTTTGCGCTGCATCAGCAAGAACCCTACCCTGCACTGGTCATGGATCGCTACTGGAATCAGTTGAAAACCAACCAGGGAACCGCTCAGTTAATGGACTGGTTACTGTCAGGGCAAACTGTCTCTGATGAAATTGGGCCGAATCTGATGAAACTGATGCTGCACCCCAATGGAATTAAAGATCATGTTTCGAATTGGGATGCGATCGCACCTCACCTGATCCATCGAGTGCACCGGGAAGCATTGGCCGTTGGACAAGATGAACAATCGCAAGCCCTGCTTGAAAGTCTGTTGACCTATCCAGATGTTCTTGAACTATGGCAGGCTCCCGCAAAGGAGAACTGGCAGCTCCCACTGCTCACCGTCAACTTTTCTAAAGCTGGACAGCAGCTCAGCTTTTTTACGATGATTTCCACGTTAGGGACGCCGCAAGATATTACGCTGCAGGAGCTTCGCTTGGAATGCTTTTTCCCTGCTGATGAGATAACACAGCAACAATTTCAAAGATAGGTGTCTTCTCGTATTCATCACCCACCTAATGCAGCTAGTAGAAATTGGCTAAGCCCTGATGTTCGTATCCAGTTAGACAGTTTTATTCTTTAACTCAACGAATAATAGGGAATCGCTAAAACGGCCTTAAGCTCTTGAATGCAGGGGTTTTCAATGCACCATCTCGTTTGTTAAAGGTGCTAGAAACCTTTTCTCCTGCTTTTTGATCGCGGTTAAACAGTGGATTCTCGAATCGTACTGCTCGCCCTATAGAAAGGAGGTTCTCTTTTGGCAAGTCCATCACCCACTGCGCTTCAGAAACCTCATCTTCAAAGGACTGAACCTGCTAACCCGGTTGCGGAAAAACTCAGTGTTGATAAGGCCTGCAAAATCTTTCAACTAAAAGGACGCAAGCAGCTTTGCGCCGTTGACTCCGTCTCTTTTAACGTTCAACAGAACGAGATTGGTATTTTGCTCGGCCCCTCAGGGTGCGGTAAGTCTACAATCCTGCGAATGGTGGCCGGTCTAGAGTCCATTTCGGCAGGCAAGATTTTACTATCTGGTCACCCGATTGCGGGGCCAGGACGAGATCGCGGTATGGTCTTTCAAAGCTATACTTCTTTCCCCTGGTTGACCGTTAGAGAGAATGTCGAGTACGGTCTCAAAGTTAACGGTATCCCCCGAGCCGAACGTCGTGATATCGCCAACCATTTTATTGATCGTGTCCGGCTGACGCAATTTAGAGATGCTTATCCCGGTCAGCTCTCAGGGGGAATGCGACAGCGAGTTGCGATCGCACGCGCCCTCGCCAACGGTCCAGAAATCTTACTCATGGATGAACCCTTCGGCGCACTGGACCCCGAAACCCGGTGGCAGATGCAGGAGCTGCTTCTAGATATTGTCCGTACCGAGAACATGACGGTGCTGATGGTCACTCACGACGTTGATGAAGCTCTATTCCTAGCTGACAAAATTGTTTTCCTCTCCAGCCACCCCGGAACGATCAGAGAAATTATCCCAGCTCCGCGACAGGGTGAGGCCAAGCCAATCACCAAGGAAAGCATGTATGAAATCTCTGAATATATCGACCTGCAAAAGAGAATTATGCATTTGATGAGGGAAGTTGCCCATGATCCAGCTCGCTGAGCCTCGGGTTCTTTCTGGCTTTGATATCAAGAAACCTGTTTCTAGGCAATTACAGGTACTGTTGGGGCTTTCGAGCTGGATACTGTTCTTAGTGGGCTGGCATGTTTTAGCTACCAGTGGACAGATCAGCGAGCAGCTATTTCCGCCGCCCCTGACAGTATTTACGGCCCTGTGGATTTTGTTTGCCGAGCAAGATTTTCTAGCTGATGTGCTGCAGAGCGTCTTTCGGATTTTGATTAGTTACGGGATTGCGATCACAATTGCTCTCCCCTTAGGTCTCTTGATGGGTACCTTTCCCATCGTGGCAGCCTTTTTCAATCCCCTTGTTTCTCCCTTTCGTTATTTACCAGCCCCATCGTTCATTCCGCTCCTGCTCATGTGGCTGGGCACCGGAGATGAACAGAAAATTGTGCTCCTGGTACTGGGCGTTGTCTGGTTTCTAATCACGCTAATTATGGACAACACCCAGGCTGTTCGCATGGAGCTAGTGGAAACCGCAAAAACGCTAGGGGCGAGTAAACGCAGCATTTTGGGAACCGTCATTTTTCGAGCGGCCCTACCTAACATTGTCGATACCCTCCGGCAAATGCTGGCGGTGAGCTGGACCTATTTGGTGATTGCTGAAATCGTGGCGGCCACCAACGGTATCGGAGCCGTAATGATGCGGGCCAAGCGATTTGTCCACGTCGATGAAATTATGGCTGGCATTTTGGTGATTGGTGTCTTGGGCCTGCTGTTTGATACCGCTTTGCGACTGCTGCACTGGCAACTTTTCCCCTATCTACATCAAGCAAAAAACTAACTGTGTGGAGTGCCTCATGAAAAGAAGAAGACTGTTCGGATTCGTTTGCCTAATGGCTGTCACTTTCACAGTGGTCGCCTGTAGCTCACAGACCTCCGGTAACTCTGGAGCATCAGGAGGTGTTGAGAAGAAAGAGACCGTTAAAGTCTCACTGTTCTCTTGGCCGGGGTATGGCTTCTGGTTCATTGCTAAAGAGAAGAACCTTGTTCCTGAGCTAGATCTCGATATCAGCATTATTGAAGATCCTTACGAAAGCTTCAACCTCATGAGTTCGGGCCAGCTCGATGCCACCTCTAGCACAGTGGAGTATGGCCCCATCGCTGTAGATAAAGACGTTCCTGTAAAACTGGTGAGCTATACAAACCCCTCCTATGGAACCGATCGCATCATCCTCAGCCCTCAAATTAAAGATCCTTCAGAGTTGAAGGGGAAAAAGGTCGCGGTGCTCGAAGGGGGACTCACTCAGATTTATATGGGCATTTGGCTAGAGGAGAATGGCGTCAACTTCAAAGATGTCGAATTTACCAATGTGATTATGGATGATGCCGTCGCCGCGATGCTCTCTGGCGAAGTGGCCGCAGGAGAGTTCTGGGAGCCATTCGGCACCCAAGTCCTAGAAGGCTTAGAGGGCGCACGGGCCGTAACAAGTTCTAGCGAGGATTTCTGGATTAAAACGGCTTTATTGGGGGATGGCATGTATATGAGCGAATCGCTGTTGAACGATCGTCCTGAAGCCGCGAAGCTGCTTATGAAAGCCTACTTCGAGGCAGTTACGTTCTGGAAAGAGAACCCGGAAGAGGGCAACAAGATTATTGCCGAAGGCTTAAAGTTTGACGTCAAAGATGTAGAGAACGTGATTGGTGCCGACGGCGAAATCTATAAAGGCGGCATTGCGGTCTTTGATTTAGAAGAAGCCTCGAAGTTCATGGGGTTAGCCGAGGGAGAGCCACCTCTGGGCATGAAGAATGGACAAATTAGAGACCACTGGGATCTCACCAGTGAATGGTGGATGAAGTTCGGGCTAGTAGAGGAAAAAGCAGAGCCTGAAGCTGGCATTGCCTTTGAACCGATGAAAAGTCTCCTTGCAGAACAGTAAAATATGCCAATGATGAATCGAATCAGTTAACTCTAGAATGGTTTATGGAAATCACGTCTAGCTTGAAAGGCTTTCCATATGGCACTACCTTTGCTGAAGTATCCTCCTGCATCTCAGAACAATCGCGTTGCAAGCTTTGAGCTTCCTAGCGATGAGCAGGCAAGAGTCTATTCAATTCAGTACGTACTCTCAGCAAGTGAAATGGATAGCTTGATCGAAGCGGCTTATCTGCAGGTCTATCATGAACAGCAGAACCTCTCTGCCTGCCGACAACCTTTTCTAGAGTCACAGCTTAGAATTGGCCAAATCACAGTAAAAGAGTTTATTCGAGGCTTAGCGACATCCGAAGCCTTTCGGCGGCTCAATTATGAGGTCAACAATAACTATCGATTTACTGAACTCTGCATTCAACGGCTCTTAGGCCGCCCCGTCTATAACGAGCGGGAGAAGTTGGCTTGGTCCATTGTTCTGGCTACAAAAGGTCTGAGGGGCTTCATTGCTGAGCTGCTTGATAGTGAAGAATATATGGACTCCTTTGGCGACTATACCGTTCCCTACCAAAGGCGTCGGATTTTATCTCAACGTTCTGTGGGTGCATTGACCTTTGCCCACACAGCGCGTTATGGAACTGACTATCGAGATAAGCTGCCGTCCCCGAGCCGCTATACGCTTTACCGCGCATCCGAACTCAGTGGACAGAAGTTTCGCATTGATATGGGGCCTGAAGAGAAGCGTTTGCTATTCCTAGCAGCTTTGACGTTTATAGCTGCAGCTTTGTGGTTGGTGCTAGAACTGCCACTATCAGATAGCCCGATGATTGCTTTGCTATATTCTGGGCTTGATTTTCTAGATTCTCAGGAGTCTCTAGGCTTTCTAGATCCTCTGCTTGATTTTCTGGATACAGTTTTAAGCTTTATCGTCAGGCATATTTAGAGGGCAGTATGAAACTGCTTATTGGTCTAAATAAGATTCAGATGCGATCGCAATGAATATCCTTGTAATCCAAAGTGGTGCTTTAGATCCTATTGGCGTCTTAGGTGACGCCCTAATTCAGCAAGGGGCCAACCTGTCCATCTGGTTGTCAGCAGAGGAAGAAGCACCACCTGAAGGGGACTATGCAGGTTTGATTCTTCTGGGCGGTTCAATGAATGCCCATGAAGATGAAAAATTTCCACATCTGCATCAATGCGTAGAACTCATTCATCAATTTCACGCAGAGGGAAAACCCATCATGGGTGTGTGTTTAGGAGCGCAGTTAATTGCTCGCGCCTTCGGTCGTCAGGTCTATCCACACACGGTGCCTGAAATTGGTTTTGTGCCTATTACGGTGGCTGACCCCACGGCGGAGGAACCCTGGCTGCAGGGCTGCCCTGATGATTTACACCTGATGCAGTGGCACTTTGATACCTTTGATTTACCCAATCAGGCCACCCTGCTGATGACCAATGACATCTGTAAACATCAGGCGTATCGCATCGGCCGCAATATTTATGGCTTTCAATTTCATCTAGAGGTCACGCCTGAGATCGTCAGGAAATGGCTGGCGACAAAAAATGAGTGGGTTGAGAAAAACTATCCTGATCTCGATCAGCAGGTGGCTGAACAGCTCGCGCACTATGCTCATCAGTCAGCCCGCTTTGCCGAACAGGTGGCAAACTTCTGGATTAATCTTGTTCCTGTTTCTCTCTCTGTCTAGATTCACGCTCAACTCGCATATAGCCCTATGTCTTTCCCCAACTTCCAATCTCTTTCTCCTGAACTCCAGGCACTGCAGTCAACACTCCAGGAGCAAGGGGTGAAATATGCAATGGCGAGCTTTGTCGATATTCACGGCATGTGCAAGGGCAAAGTTGTCCCCATGAGTCATTTTGACCGAATGATGCAGGGTTCTGAGTTATTCACAGGTGCTGCCCTTGATGGCGTTCCTCAGGAGATTAACGATGATGAAGTGGGTACAATGCCTGACCCCGACAGCGTTACTGTTCTACCCTGGAACTCTGAGATCGCCTGGTTTGCCAGCGATTTGCATCTGGTGGGCGAACCCTTTGAAGCCTGCAGCCGCACCATCCTCAAGCGGGTTCTGAAGCAGGCTGCAGACATGGGCTATCGCTTTAATTTAGGAATCGAAACGGAGTTCTTTATTTTCAAGGAAACTGAAAGCGGATTTAGTCCGGTCAGCGATCGCGACACCCTACCCAAGGCGGCCTATGCGCTGCCAACGGTGCTGGATAACTACAAAATCATCGATCGCATTGTCAGTGCCATGAATGACCTGGGCTGGGATGTCTATTCCTTTGACCACGAAGATGCTCAGGGCCAGTTTGAGACTGATTTCACTTACTGCGATGGCCTCAAGATGGCCGACCGGCTGACGTTCTTTCGCTTCATGGTTAAGGAACTGGCGAGAGAAGAAGGCTACTTTGCTAGCTTTATGCCTAAGCCTTTTGCCAATCAGACCGGCAGCGGTGCCCACTACAATATGTCCCTGGCGGATCCTGAAACGGGTAAAAATCTCTTTGAAGACCCGCTTGATACCTGTGGCCTCTCGAAGCTGGGCTATCAGTTTATTGCTGGGGTATTGAAGCACGCTAAAGCCATTGTTTCAGTCACCTGTCCGACGGTGAACAGCTACAAGCGGCTGGTCCGCAAGGGCAGCATGTCTGGATTTACCTGGGCACCTGTTTATGTCTGCTATGGCAACAATAACCGTACCAATATGCTCCGTATTCCTCTCGGAGGTGGACGAGTGGAATGCCGTGCTGCCGATATTTCGACTAATCTTTATTTAGGTGCAGCGATGATTTTAGCGGCTGGGCTAGAGGGCATCCGAGAAGGGTTAGACCCTGGGGCACCTCATACTGAGAATATGTATGACTATTCCCTTGAAGAACTCAAGGAGATGGGGGTTGAGACGCTGCCGAAGACTTTGGGGGATGCGATCGCAAGTTTCGCCGCCGACCCGCTCAGCAAAGAGGTGATGGGCCCTCTCATGTACCAGACCTACATTGACTTCAAAACCCAAGAATGGGAAGAGTATCACTGTCACATCTCTGATTGGGAAATTCAGCGCTATCTCAAATTTTTCTAATAGCGCCAGTAGCATGAGTCTAGTCGATTCATGCTACAAAGCCGATGGAAAGGCTACTCTACCTCACTTGTTAAGCGAGCCGTCCACATCTCTGGTGGGTCTGAGTAGTAATCAATTTCTAGAACTTTGTAGGTTGTGAGAACATCGGAATCTTGAATCTGAATCAAATCATTCTCTTTAACGCCAAAGTGGTGAGCAGTCATGTAGTGTTCACCAGAATGCTCGGTACTTTCCTCAATAAAAAAATTGACGTCTTGATTGAATGATTGGTAGTAGTGAACCCTAGATTTTCTTTGCCAGTCTTGCAGAAGCCTAGAGAATCTAGACCTTATTCTTCTCTGAGCATGCACTCTACTGGAATGCTCAACCTCTACAGATGTAATCACAAATGACCCCCATTAACTGCATAGTATTGCTCTGTTAGTCAAGTTACTACTTAGCTTTCCCAAAAACTTCCGTAAATGTACTGACGTGAAATGATTTTAATTACTTTAGTTGAATAAAAATATCTTAATTCTGTCATTCATGCATTGCAGAGTTTATGAGGCAAAGAAGCGCAACGTAGTACGATTGATGACCGCTAGACAATGTAAGTAGCGAGGCAGAATCAAGTTAAAGATCAGATATTTGCAAATGCTCTACATGGCCCTCACCCCCAGCCCCTCTCCCAACATTGGGCGAGGGGGGCTGGGGGGGTGAGGGCCAATGCAACGATATTGAATTTAATCAGGAATCTTCAATTCAATTAAGCCTATCTACTTACTACGTTGACTTCGGCTTTACTGGGTAGCTGCCCTTCTTTTTAGTCATTCACAAGGCGGTAACCACCATGAGAGCCACGTTGCTCTAGTTTAGGAAATCCCTTGTATTCTCCACTAGAGCCACCGACCCCTTCTTCGGTCACAATCTTCTGAGCACCGTGGTGGCCTCTGACAAAAATCGTAGAGCGTCGAGTCTCAGTTTGACGGGCTAACTGGGCTGCAGGCGCTTCAGACTTTCGAGTCTTCACAATTTGACCCGCTCCATCCTGGGAATGCTCAAGCTCAAAAGCATGAGCAGGTGTGGTCAGATTCAATACGCTGCCGAGGGCTAAAGCACCAGGGATAACAGCAAGGGCACCTAAAATTACTTTGTTAGCCATACCATTTTTCTCCTTGTGAGGGGTGATGCAGTTAACATCTATTTTTGTATTACTGCTTACAGTTTTTAGAGTGACAGGCCAACCTGAACGACATCTAAACCCTATATAGAAGATGACTGAATTGAGTCTGAGAAGACACTCAGGCACCCGGAAGTTCCCCAACGGTTCTTAAACGCTTGTCCTGAGGAGGGTAAAAGCTAGAGGTAGGCATGTGAACCCTTCTAGGGTTTTAAACAAGCGTCCCTCGCTTCAGTTGTTCTCGCTCAATGGCCTCAAATAGTGCTGTAAAATTTCGTTCCCCAAAGCCCCGTGCTCGAAGTCGACGCTCGATCACTTCAAAGAAAAAGGTGGGTTGCGCAAAGATGGGTTGAGTAAAGGTTTGTAGCAGCGCTTGAGAGGGTTGCTGTAGTTCTACTAATATTCGCTGTTCTTCGATAGCCTCTAGCTCTAGCATTGATGACGCCTGCTGCCGCAGTTGTGCATAGTAGCTCGGTGGAATTTCTAAAAAGCTGAGGCCCCGCTGACGCAGCTGCCTAACGGTTTGGGTAATGTTGACGGTGCTTAAAGCAATATGTTGAATTCCAGGTCCGTGGTTGCAGTCCAGGAATTCTTGGATTTGCGATCGCATCGAGGCCGGTTCGTTAATCGGAAACTGGGCTGTGCCCTCAGGATGCACTAACACCTGACTACAGAGTGCCGACCGCTCCGTCTGAATATTAAAATAGTCTCGGGCTTCAAATCCCAGCACCGCCTGATACCAACCAATAGCATCCTGGAGCTGATCGCGCTCGACATTTAGTACTGCGTGATCAATCTTGAGCAAGGTGGGGCCATTGTCGACCGGTGAATCAATGGCTTCTGAAGTCGTTGAAGCAGACGATGCCTTTGCTTGAGACTGAACGAGCGTATGCCGGAGATTTCCCCAGCCTTGAATGGTGACCTGATGCCGATCTGAGGGTGATGATGAAAGTAGAGAGACTCGGTGACGCTTCACCCGCTCCAGCAATGCCTCAAGATCTGTCACTCGAAAGGCTAGATCTGCGACGCCGGGGGGATGCTGTTTTAAATAAGCTGCCACAGGGCTTGATGACGTTCGGGGAGACGACACTCGAATCGTGACTGCTCCCGTTTGTAAAATTTCAGTCTGTGTCTTTAAATCCTGCTGTTGCCCGATTGCCCTGAATCCCATTGTGCGTACAAACCAATCGCGGGAGCGCTCAGCGTCATGCACGTAGAAGTGAGCGTGATCAATGTCCATATATCAATGATTAGACGGGCAAAAGCATAGGGTCGGAGCATTTTCACTATAAAACGTTTCTTTTAACATCGGCTGAGCCGTCGGATAGAAAGCCGCTACTATTATGGGACAGATAAGAGGATAAAAAGTGCTAGCTGCAGTTCTCCACGGCCAGGAAGATTTACGGTTAGAAACCTGCACCGATCCAACGCCTGATTCTGGCGAAGTGATTCTTCAAATCGATGTTGCCACCACCTGCGGTACAGATCTCAAGGTATGGCGGCGGGGTGGCCATGCCAAAATGCTGCGGCCTCCGACGCTCTTTGGCCACGAAGCTGCCGGTCACATCGTGGCCGTTGGTGAAGGCGTCTCGGCTTGGAAGGTGGGCGATCGCGTGATTGCGAATAACTCTGCTCCTTGCATGGCGTGTTGGTATTGCCAGCGTCAGGAATATTCGCTGTGTACTGATTTGACCTTCAATAACGGCACGTTTGCCCAGTATCAAAAAATCCCGGCTCCGATTGTGCAGCATAATTTACTCTTGATTCCAGACGGAATGCCCGATGCGCTGGCGTCACTTACAGAACCTCTGGCCTGTGTTCTACACGGCGCGGCCCGCTCGGGTCTGCGACCCCGCTCAGAGTGGATCACGCCGCCACAGATTGCGGTGATTGGCGATGGGGCCATCGGTTTGATGTTTGTGGGTGTTTTGGCGCATCAAGGGGCTGAGGTGCTGTTGTTTGGTGGATCAGATCAGCGCCTAGAGTTAGGGAAAAAGTTGGGAGCAGCTCAGATTTTCAATCATCATCAAGTCTCAAGCTTGCCGGAGCAGGTGCGAGACTTAACGGCAGGACGAGGGGCCGATATCGTGGTCGAGGCGACGGGGGTGCCTGCCGTCTGGGAGGATGCGATCGCATCTGCCCGACCGGGAGCCACGGTCAACCTGTTCGGCGGCTGTCCCAAAGCCACAAAAATCTCTGTCGATACGGGGCTACTCCACTACAGCGAGCTAACGCTTAAAGGGGTGTTTCACAATACGCCTCACTTTGTCCGAGAGTCGTTGGCGCTGTTGGCGAGTCAGAAGCTTCCGTTTGACCAGTTAATTACCGATCAGCAGCCGCTGAAAAACCTAGAACAGGCGTTTTTTGATATGCGCGATCGCAAAACAATCAAAGCTGCAATTTTGCCCCACTGAAGGTTCTGGAGTACAGATGCTGATTTGAAGCAGCATGACTCCTGCACTGCAGTACCGTGAATTAAAGATACAGACTGTCTTACCAATCAATATCTGGGTAGTCCTAAATAGGTAAGGATTGATTGTAATGGTGAATAAAGTACCAAATAGCACCGATATGATTCTCTAGCTTTTTGGAGAATGACAGTGTCTTGCGCACCAATCTTGAGACGCGTTGGCGT